>USSR01000056.1 GCA_900557355.1 uncultured Bacteroides sp. | reverse complement strand
AGTTTTTCATTATTCGCACGTAATATATCAATGATCACTTTGGCATGACCACTGGCACCATATAAATACATTAGCTAATATTTCAATTGTTTCCGGTAAAGGGTTCCATTGTTACTGAAGTATCGGAACTGATACCTTCACGTACAAAAACTTTCTTTATAGTAAGAAGTATAATTTTTAAATCCAGCAAAAAAGAACAGTGATCCACATACCACACGTCCAGTTCAAACTTCTTGCTCCAACTAATAGCATTACGACCATTTACCTGGGCCCAACCAGTTATGCCCGGACGGACTTCATGGCGACGAGCCTGCTCTCTTGAGTAAAGAGGCAGATATTGAGGAAGTAAAGGACGGGGACCGATTAAAGCCATATCACCTTTCAGTACATTAATCAATTGAGGTAATTCATCCACAGAAGCGGATCGAATGAACTTTCCTATTTTTGTCAATCGTCTCTCGTCCGGCAAGAGATTACCACTTCCATCACGTTCATCAGTCATTGTTTTAAACTTAATGACCTTAAATATCTTGCCATGCTTACCAGGACGTTCCTGAGTAAAAAAAACGCCAGCGCCCTTATTGGCAAAATGTAACCAGACTGCCATAAAAAGTAATATCGGCCAAATAACAGCCAAGACAAAAAACACTATTACAAAATCAATAAAACGCTTCAGAAAGCAAGAATACATAATCACTCAAAATGCCTCATTATTATATTATAACTATGCTTCACCGTATAGTTGGCTTCCAGATAAGCATATCCATTCTCTCCCATCATCTTAATCCGTTCTCTATCAGCAGTCATAAAGTCAACCATTTCCATAAAAGTCTCTATATTCCCGCTTTCAGTCCATAAACCAAAACCGTTAGTTCTAGCTATCTCTCCTATATCCGTGTTCTTGTCAGTAGCCATCAGTACCGGCATTCTGTTTTCAAGATAAGAAAGCAAACGAGACGGAAAATTTGGAATTGTGAAACGCCTGTCCAAAAATATTAAACCTACATTACAAACTCTTACCAGACCGTCATATTCTTGTTTGGGAAGTGAAGATAACAAACAAGCATTATGCGGTGTATTTTGATCGAACCACAATTTTATCTTCATAAATTCAGTGCCATTACCCACTATGATAAAAAAAGAATCATTCCTTTTTTCATTGGCCGCAAGCACTTCTATCAAAAAATCAATTCCTTGTGGACGCCCCAGATTCCCCCCATAAATAAAAAGTATCTTATCTATGGGAATACTCAATTTTTGAAGTAGAGCTTCATTGGGGCAAAGCCGCTCTTCACCCCTGCAAAGTTCTATACTGTTAGGACAAACCTCTACTCTACAGGTATCAACCTCACGATTATGCATCAATACATAACCCACATTAGCTGGAGACATGCAACCAATATAGTCTGACAATTGATACAACCTTTCTTCCTTTTTACGGAACATCCTATAGAGAAAACTGTCTTTGGAGAACATACCCAGATCAACAGCATTCTGAGGAAATATATCCTTTAAAAGGAGATATGTCTTGGCACCCTTTTTCTTCAATGCCGCTATTACCTTATTGAAGGTAATTGGTGGGGTTGAATACAGAATCAAATCAAATTTAGCATTCTTCCAGTACTTTTGAATTGCCTTCTGATATTGATATTCCAAGAGTAAAGTACCAATTCCCTTTTCTATCAGATTAGTTTTCTGTATATTGAATGTCCATACCCTTAATATCTTCACATTTCCACCATCCAACATCTCAGTAGGCTGATGAAAGCGCCGTTCTGCCGGTACTACAATATACATTGTATGTCCATGGCGAACAAATTCACGCATCAGATCCGTATAGATTCCTCTTTCCTCTATATCCGATATACGGGCAAGTGTCAAAAAAAGAACATTCATCTCCGAATAATCACTACTTCCTCCAAACCATTTTATCCACCACTCCCGTATAGCTCTGAATCAGCTTCACAACCTTGGTCGATACATTCTCATCTGTATAGTTCGGCACAGGCAATCCATTGTCACCATTCTTGTTCATCTCCACAGCCGTATCCACCGCCTGAAACAATGACCGCTCGTCAATGCCCGCAAGGATAAAGCAACCCTTATCCATCGCTTCCGGACGTTCCGTACTGGTACGGATACAGACTGCCGGGAAAGAATGCCCCACCGAAGTAAAGAAAGAACTTTCCTCCGGCAGTGTTCCGCTATCCGACACCACAGCGTATGCATTCATCTGCAGGCAATTGTAATCGTGGAAACCGAGTGGCTCATGCTGAATCACACGCTTATCAAGTTCAAATTTACTCGCCTCCAACCGTTTCTTGCTACGAGGATGGCAACTGTAAAGAATCGGCATGTCATATCTCTCTGCCATTGAGTTTATCGCCTTGAAAAGCGACAAGAAATTTTTCTCTGTATCAATATTCTCTTCCCGATGGGCGGAAAGCAATATGTATCGTCCTTTTTCTAAGTTCAGCCTTTTATGAATATCCGAAGATTTAATCTCTTCTAGATTCTCATGCAACACTTCAGCCATAGGAGAACCTGTCACGTATGTGCGTTCCTTTGCCACTCCCGAAGCATTCAGATATCTGCGTGCATGCTCCGAGTAACAAAGATTCATGTCCGAAATGATATCCACAATCCTGCGGTTAGTCTCTTCCGGCAGACACTCGTCAAAGCAACGATTCCCGGCTTCCATGTGGAAGATAGGAATATGGAGACGTTTGGCTCCTATCACACTCAGGCAAGAATTGGTGTCACCCAATACCAATACGGCATCCGGCTTCACTTGCACCATCAATTTATAGCTTGCATTGATAATATTCCCCATTGTGGCACCGAGATCATCCCCCACTGCATCCATATACACATCAGGATTTTTCAGTTTCAGATCATGGAAAAACACACCATTCAGGTTATAATCATAATTCTGTCCGGTATGTGCCAGGATACAGTCAAAATACTTACGGCATTTGTTGATGACAGCCGCCAGACGAATAATCTCCGGTCGGGTACCTACTATAATCAAGAGTTTCAACTTGCCGTTCTCCTGAAACTTGATATCAGAATAATCCAATTTTATATCCATTGTTCTAAACTTTTTCAAAATAAGTATCCGGACGTTCCGGATCAAAGCATTCGTTGCACCACATAAAAGTCACCAAATCTTCCGTATCTGAAAGATTAATAATATTATGTGTATATCCGGGAATCATCTCCACTACCTCCATTTTCTCACCGCTCACCTCAAAGTTTATCACCTCTTCCGTGCCCATCTTTCGGAGCTGTATCAAACCATGTCCACTCACCACTACAAACTTTTCGTTCTTAGTGTGATGCCAATGCTGGCCCTTCGTGATACCCGGCTTGGATATATTCACCGAGAACTGTCCACGGTCGGCAGTACGAATGATTTCGGTAAAACTACCACGTTCATCCACGTTCATCTTCAAAGGATAGCAAAATTTTTCCTTGGGCAAGTATGAAAGGTAAGTGGAGTAGAGTTTCTTTATAAAAGCATCACTCAAATCAGGCACTGCCAAAGTATCAGGCATCTGCCTGAAAGACTTTATCAGTTCCACAATGCCTCCAAGAGTTATCGTATGCACTACCGACACTTCACAATACTCCCCTTTCCGATGCTCCTGCCCCTTCAATGCAGAAATCAGTTCATCCACCACATCGTCTATATACACCAGACTCATCACCACAGAAGGATCATTCACCCGGATCGGCAGGTCATGAGCGATGTTATTGCAGAACGTGGCCACCGCACTGTTATAGTTAGGACGACACCACTTGCCAAAAACATTCGGGAAGCGATACACCAATACCTTTGCCCCCGTTTCTTTGCTATAATCAAACATCAACTGTTCTCCTGCACGTTTCGATTCCCCGTAAGGATTGTCCTGTGCAGCCTGTATGGAAGATGATATCATCACCGGACACGCATTATTATACTTCTTCAGCGTATCAAGCAGTGTAGAGGCAAAACCGAAATTCCCTTTCATAAATTCAGACTCATCTTTCGGACGGTTGACACCTGCCAGATTGAAAACAAAATCAGCTTGCTTGCAATAGATCTCCAGTTCGGAAGGATCACTATCCATGTCATACTCATAGACAGTCAGATTTTCACCCGATATTCCATAGTTGCGGGCTTTTCCATCCTGAATACTATGTAATTGGGAAACCAAATTCCGCCCGACAAACCCTTTGGCACCGGTCACTAATATTTTCATAAAATAGTTCTATAGCTTATTCACTCTTGATTTCTGTTGTTTTCGCCTTTTCCTCCAGTCCGAGGTCTTCACGGATAAAACGGAGTTTCAGAAGAAGTTTCTTCATACCCTCCACATCCAGACGAGCAGTATTGTGGCTGTGGTAATCCTCTATCTGGGCAATATCCTCATTACCTTCCGTAAAGAACTTGTCATAATTCAGGTCGCGGGTATCGCAAGGAATGCGATAATACTCACCCATATCAATGGCTTTAGCCATCTCTTCGCGGGTCACCAAAGTTTCATACAGTTTTTCACCATGGCGTGTACCGATAGTTTTTACTTCCGTATCCCCATATTCAGGCTTTATCTGCGCGTATGTTTCTTTCAAAGCCTGTGCCAAAACATCCAATGTGGCCGCCGGAGCTTTCTGAACAAACAAGTCTCCGTTGTGACCGTGTTCAAATGCATAGATTACCAAATCCACCGCATCATCCAGTGTCATCATGAAACGGGTCATATTCGGATCTGTAATCGTAATCGGTTTACCATTCTTTATTTGTTCCACCCACAAAGGAATTACAGAACCACGGCTTGCCATTACATTCCCGTAACGGGTACAACAGATGGTAGTCCCTGCTTCATCACCCAAGGCACGACCTTTAGCAATAGCCACCTTTTCCATCATTGCTTTGCTGATACCCATGGCGTTGATGGGATAAGCAGCCTTGTCTGTACTAAGTACTACTACGTTCTTCACACCGTGAGCAATGGCAGATTCCAACACATTGTCAGTACCAATTACATTGGTCTGTACGGCCTGCAATGGAAAGAACTCACAACTGGGCACCTGTTTCAAGGCAGCAGCAGAGAATACATAGTCCACTCCCATCATTGCTCCATCTACAGATTGACGATCACGGACATTACCAATATAAAACTTCACTTTAGGATTCTGCAAGTGATGACGCATGTCATCCTGCTTCTTTTCGTCTCTCGAAAAAATACGAATTTCTTTGATGTCGCTGTTAAGGAAACGACGCAATACAGCGTTACCAAAACTGCCAGTACCACCTGTAATTAACAGGGTTTTATTTTTGAATATTGACATATTTTTATTGATTTAACTTCTATTACACATTATATTATCAGTATAATGAAAAATGATAATCACTTAATCAGAACTTTAAATATTAATAATTAATGATGGGGAGAAAGCAAACTTTCATATAACTGTAAATATTCTTCATATCTTTCTCGTTTGTCATACAAACGTACAACACGTTCACGACAGGCAGAAGCCCACCATTGCTTTCCCTTTTCTTTTATTTGCTTCACAATATTCACTACTGCAACAATATCTCCCTGTTCTACTATAAAACCAGTATTATCATCTACTGCCTCTACACTACCTCCTGTTCGGTACGTAATTACCGGAGTTCCACATGACAAAGCCTCAATATTAGTAGTTGGAAAATTGTCCTCCCAAGTTGGATTTAAAAAAACATCCGATACCGAATAATAAACAGCCAATTCCTGCACACTATTTGTACGTCTTATCCCGATAATTCCTGCAGGAAGCTGCTTTATCTGATTTTCATCTAACCCTATCAACACAATCATATACTCATTCGATAACTTCTCACGAAGTTTAATAAAATCAGCCAATCCTTTATGAAGTGACCATACACTGGCAACACCCAATATCGTAAACTTTTCATCAAGTCCCAAATCAGATTTAGAGATTTCCTTCGGTTTAAATATTTCCGTATCAATTCCATTGTGGATTACTCGCATCGGATAGTTTTTCAAAAAGGAGTACCGTATTTCACCTGCCAACCACTCAGAAACAGGAACAAGAATCATATTCCCTACCGAAGTAAATGCATGCAATTTATCTCGGAAATTTTGTTCAGACCGGTCAATCAACCAAGAGCTTGGATAAGCTCTTGGTTGAGGACAATCATGACATAAAGTACGCCACCTCTCACATCCTACATAAGAGTAATGTGAACAATGCCCAGTAAAAGTCCAACAATCGTGTAAAGTCCAAACTATTGGAATATCTATTTTTGACAGATACGCAAATAGAATGGGATAATTGATATAATAACCATGAATATTATGCAAATGAATAATAGATGGAGCAATTTTTTCTATTTCGCTTATTAATTTTCGTGTAGCTTTTACTGAACCTAATCCATGCTGATCGAACACCCGTGTTCGAAAAATATGTATATAATAGTCTCTCCAAGTATTTACATGTAACAAATTAGAAGTACTTGAGACAAAATTCCTGCCATATGCCATATAGCTTTCCCATCCCTTTTCTTGGACAACACGACCTATTTCTTCAGCAATATGACCAGTAGATCCCCAATTGGCAGTGACATTAATTTGTAAGATTCGCATCAGTTCATTTTATTTTTGGGCAAAAAACTATAACTTGAATATCTCTTTAGATTTTTTCTACGATGTATTAATAATAAAATCTTATAATACAAATATTTGAAAAAAGAGCCATATCCATCTTGTTTCAAACTTTTATATAATTTATTATTCTCATAAACAACTTTCTTGATGTTCTTCATCTTAGAAAGTATTGTTGTTGTTTTTCCAAAATCAACTCCAAATACATTCTGCTCATGCTGTCTATATAACATGGTAGGAGTATACAAAGTACATATAACCCCTTTATTTATTATACGAGTTGCAATCCACCAATCATGCATAATTGCATGTCGAGATACAGGAAAAGATAATTCTTTTACTTGTTGATTAAAAAGCATTGTACATCCTTGAACATAAGAAGATTGAGCCAAATAGTTATATGTTTTCAACTTATCTGGATTTAGACCGATTTCTTTCCAATATGATTGAGATAATAAACGAAGCTCTTTGTCTACAAGAGAAACATCAGTATGAACTATAATTGGCTTATTTTTATAAATAAGTTCTGCTTGTTTCATTGCTGCAAATGAGTCATTTATTTTATTAGGTAACCATACATCATCTTGATCAGAAAACATATAATAATTAGAATTCACAACTTTCAACATATTAAGAAAACTGTAAGTAGCGCCTATATGTTTATATTCATCTGTAACCAAAAAGATATTACTATATTTCTCTGAATATTCCCCAATAATATCTATAGTTCTATCACTTGATCCATCATCTCTTATATATAAACTCCAATTTGTATAAGATTGACTATATATAGAATCCAATTGTTCTTTTAAGAATTTTTCACCATTATAAGTCGCTAAAAGAATTGCGATATTATTCGTATTGTTGTATTCCATTTTTAGTTTTAATTTTATAAATCAAGAAACCGAGAAGTATACACCAGATACAACTTCTTAAGTCATCGTAAATTGTACCACGTACCATAAACACAGAACTCGAAAATAATATTGTGTAAAAACATTGCAAATAAAAACTCCTATTATAGCCCATTAAAAGCCATTGTATGATAATTCCAAAAATAAAAAACACGCAAATTGTTAGAAAAAATCCAATATTCATATAAATATCAATCACACAATTCGTTCCCACAAAAAAGCCTAATCTTCCTAACATTTTTTCCGAATATTGAGTCAATATATATTGAGTCGTTACATCTTTAGGAGTTTTATCAAGTAAAACAGCAGTTGATACAGATGGCAAAAATGGAAAAGCTGAAAATAACGCAGGTATAAAAGTTTGACCATACAAGTATCCCTCCTCCTCAACATATTCTGCACCTACATATAAATTTCGTGATATGCATATCAAATCATATAAATTATAAAAAATAGAACTAACTTCTCTATCATTATTATTCGAATATAACTCAACTACATCAACACTAGATTTAATATCAGATGTAAGATTACGAGTCATTGCTATAAAAGTAAACAGCATAACTCCTACAAAACCAAGAAGAATAAAATTCCTCATTTTCAACTGTCCGACAAACATCAAATATGCAACCAATAGAAGCAATAAAACTTGAAGAACAGAAAAACGTACACCTACAATTAAAGATATTCCCATATAAATTACCAGAGGAATTATAATACGGAAATTATATTTAACAAAAGATCTTAAATCATAAATTTTGCATGAATAATATTTTGAGTTCCAAATCAATGAAACTGTAGCAAACACAACAATCAGTGACATCAACTGATCACTTTTTTTTATCTCCCCATAAGTTTTTCCTACCTGACTTAAAAAAGATAACGTAACACAAATGACAAGAATCCATAATAAAGAAACAACCCAATATGGTAATTTTTTATTTAGCACATATACAGTTTGCGGGGTTCGAGAGAATTTGACAGATATATGATAAGCTCCAATCATATATCCTAATATAGATAAATGACACAAAGCTGTTCCTTGATTTATATAATTAGAATTAAAATATAATATAAAATTAGGTAATACCGGATAAATAAATATTGGATAAAGATAAATAACTACTAAATTAGTCAAAATAAAAAAAAGATGAAAATTTATACTACCATATACTTTCATTCTTTTTAAAAATAATAAACTTTCAACTAAATAGAGTAAAAATAAAAATATACAATATGAATTAGAGTAAGCTAATGGCCTAAAGATATAACATGCAAACGATATTACAAAAAAGAATAAGAATTTAATCATAAATCACGTAATCGATACATTATTTTCAAAAAAAAGATTCCAATAGAAGTATAAGACATGAATAAAATAATCTTATTCTTTAATGATATAGAACTTGTTTGTTTCAATAATTGTTTAGCTTCTACTATAGTATCTTTAGATTCAAATAATACAATATAGGGAAAACACCTTTGAATATATATTTTTTTTATATTTAACTTTATTACATCATCTACATGATATTTTTCTGCAAAATCACACTGAATCTTAAAAACACCTTTAATAAAATTATATCTTTTCAGACTGTCCTTCGAATGACTAGCACTTTCAGATAAAATTCGATATACCGCTGTCACCTCATCTAAAAAGTAAACTTTTGATTTAGCCCAAATATCTAAAGCCAAAGGAAATGTACCATCAACATAATGATACGGCTTTGTTTGAAGAAATTCTGTTCTATACATCCACGTAAGGGGAGCAATATAACCTGCATTTATCAAATGTTCTTCAAAGCACCTTGGTACTAATCCTTTACTGGTTAGATAACGTCTTCTCCAAAAGCCTGTTTTTTGATAAAAAACATCCACATTCGTAAATATTAGACCATATTCGGAATTTTGCTCTAGAAAATCCACCTGTTTTTGTAATTTCAACGGATCAATCCAATAGTCATCTCCCTCGCACATAGCCACATACTTACCATGTGTATGCTCATTCATAATACGCAGTAACGAACCATCATGTTTAGAGTACTGATTTTCTTTCTCTAAAATAGGCTTTATTATATCCGGATACTTCTCTGCATATTCTCGTATAATATCAGTAGTGCCATCGGTTGATGCATCATCATGAACTATAGCTTCAAACCGAAAATTTGTTTTCTGCATTACAAAACCATCAAGACACCTACGAATATAAAGTTCGTGATTATATGTGATACAACGTATGGTTACTAATAGAGTATTTTCACTATTTTTCATTCCCATTATTTTAACACCACCCTGTCCGGAATAACATCAAACATTGAAATACTCTGGAAGGCAACATCATGCCCTAATCCAGCATTAACAACCTTTTTATACATATAGTTTGCCATCATGACATCAATATAGGAAAGTCCTACAGTATTAAAATAAATAAACTCATTAGCACTAGTTCTTCCCTCTTTAGTACCTGCAACAATATCTTCAAGATTGGCATATATGTTAGAATCATCCAACAATCCCATTTTATACATTCTACTAATCGTTTGTGTACGATGTTTAACAATCGACCAATCATCACAAACAATCTTACTAGCTTTACAAGGAACTGCAAAATCATCTTCTAAGCCTCCAACATGACAATACAAAGCCCCATGTTTTATCCAATCAGCTTTCAAAATTTTTTCTTGTCCGCTTATGGCAGTAATAATAATATCCGAATGCACAACAGCTCTTTTATAATCGGCATTACAGCTCTCAAATTCTATGTCAGGATAGAAAACCGACATCTGTTCTATGAACTTCTGTTCACTTTCAGATGTACGAGAGGCTACCTTACAACATTTCAAGGAAGGCAATATCGCCAACATTGCCATCAAATGAGTTTTTGCCTGCTCCCCTGCTCCTATGAATCCTATAATTTGAGCAGTCGGGTTTGCCAAATATTTCGCAGCAACTGCACTTATTGCTGCAGTCCTCAAATTAGAGCACAATGTACCTTCCATAAAAGCTATTGGAAAACCATGCGTTAATTCGGATAACAATGTAACTGCAGAAACATTCTGCATGCCATACAAATGAGGATTGTTCGGGAATACAGAAACCCACTTCATGCCATACACATTCTCATCCAGAATTCCTGCTGGAAGACAATTTATGCGATTTTGAGATTCCTCATTAAAAATCACAGATACTTTATCAGGGAATACTATTTGCCCTGCAACATGCTTACGAAGCGCCTCTTCAACAACTGTTATTGATTCTGGAATATTAAAACACCCAGCATCCAACAAATCACATTGAGTGATTATTTTTATAATAATATCATTCTTCATTGTCCTCTTTATATATTTTTCAGCATCCCATATATTGATGAAATTTCTTTTTTAAACCTATTTTATTATTATATTGAGATATAAGCTGTCCCCAATTTCCCTCTATAAGCACCCAACCTTGATCAGTGTAAGCAAAATCAAAAGCAATATAACGATGAAAAGGCATTGTCAAGTGAATTTTTCGAGTAATATCCAATAAATTATCCCATTCTGGAATCTGGAATCCTCGATATTGTAATCCAGAATCAGGATGGTTAACATAATATTTCCCCAATTCATTCATTCCATCTGTTTCAACGACACCTGTATCCGGATTTAATACAGCAAATATTCCTCCACCCCCAGCATTATCTATAATACATCCCTTTCGCCCTGTACGAAAGAAAGGACCTAAAATATTAGATTTACCTCCACATAAAAAAGATGGAATACGAACTGTATTTACAGAAGAACTATTCCATTGCGCCATGCATTTTGCTTGAATAATACACTCCTCAACAATCCATTTCGACTCCGTTCTAAGTAATTTATCAAAAGCCTCCAATGCATCTGCTTCTGAGTTTATTTCAAACATTATGGCATTTGCACCATAAGATCCTTCTAGAAGTTTAGCAAATACCTTTTTACACTCCAATGTCATTTGCACAAATCTTTTTCTATCCTCGACATTTTCTACCAAAATAGCTTTCCTTTTAAAGAAATCAGCTGTTTTACAATAAAAATTAAATTTATTACACAAATCACGCTTAAACAAATCAATTCCTGTAACACGTATAGCTGTCTTATCTTTATCCATATCAGTTACATAAGATGACCTTTTTTTCATATCTGAATGCAACATATCAAATAAGAAATATTCATCAGGCGTTGATCCATACAATAAATAGCAATTAACAATATCTTTAATTAATTTTTCCTTATATTGTTCTGAACTCAATTCTTCACTAGATAGAAACTTGGCAAATGCCTCTTTTATATTTTGTTTAAATATCCCTCCACCCCACATAGGTTCATTAAAACCTTTATGCATAAAATAAAGTCTACGCATCTTCAGGAAAGGAGGAAACAAAGAAAAAAAGTTAATTAGTTCTGTAATCATTTTAAATTATTCAAATCATACAACGTATATAACATATTGTTTCTTTCTTCATCAAATACTTTTAATGAAGAAAGAATTTCCTCTATAGTCTGTTTAAGAGCAAATTTTGTGAAATACAAAATATGCAGATAACAAAAGACCTGCTGAGCAGATCCCCAGTCTTTTATCTCATCATGCAGATAATGAACCGGTACATAAGCATAAACATCCTCACGAGCTTTTATTTCATCCACCCCTTTTATCGAAGTTATTCGGCCTTCCTTTATGTGAATAGGAAGAATGCAATAATTCCACATCCGGGACAACTTTGAATAATGCATAAGCAAAGATTCTCCTAAAGCAATGGAGATCATCATGTCCAATTGATCAATATTATAAAAATACTTCACTGGATAATTTGTTAATGACCCGCCAAAACGATACCCCATTTCATTAAAAATGAATTTATCTTTGCCATCAAAGAACGCTTCAATCCAAATAGGACCTTCTACAAATCCGGCTTTCTCAAACATAGTGCAGACTTTATCATTCAATGTTTCCAAATAAATACTTTCGCCTTTAGATGGAAAAGTCTGCAATCCCATAACAGAAGCACCAGTAGATTTAAATCGTGCAGAGAATTTATCAGACATACCGGAATAATAACAAAAGCCTTTATTCATAGTATAGTGGATAATCACCGCATCATAAGGTATGAAATCTTCAACTACTACGGTTTGTGTTCCCGAAAAGCCTAAAGCTTTATTATAGCCAACGACCAACTCTTTCACATTATAGCATATAGAAAATCCACGACTTCCACTTCCATCAACAGGCTTTACAATAAGCGGATATATTAGTTTCGAAAGGGTTTCCTCATCACTTATTGATATATCATATTTTTTAGCAACAGGTATTCCACTATCTTCACAAAGTGATTTGAAAGCCAATTTATTATCACAAAAAAGCCATGTAGAACGATTACAATAACAAGGTTTATTAAGGCGTTCACATAAATTAAGCATCTGATTAATATTAAACTCATGAACTGCTGTCAGAATCCCATCAATATGATTTTTTTTACAAAGTTCTTCCAAAATATCTATTTCAGAAGTGCTGATATTCCAAGATTCATCTGCAAATCTTTTGGCTGGTGATTGTTCTTCCGGCAAAAAATCTGTTACAATTACATACAAGTTCAATTCTTTGGCTCTTTGTACCAATTCAATGGAGCCAATAGGCTTTCCTCCCAAAACCAAAAGTTTCTTTTTATCACACATTAACCCTATCTATTTTTATAGTTAACCATTTATGCAAATCGCTCAAACCCAATCGCATTTTATTCTCTGAGTTGAATTTCAGCACCAATGTACCAATCGCATCATTTGCTCCTTCAAATCCTCTAACGTGATCGCCCGGTTTTACCCATAAATCTTCTTCAATGACTTCTGCTCCTACCGCAGAAGCATCAACGATCAATTCTTGGAATGTACCACTTTTATCTGCATGAAGTATTACCTCAGCCCAATGACCATTATAAGGCTTTTGTTCTATATTTCCCACACTGTCGCCCACAGCTGCGCGTACACAGGCTGTAATTAAATCAACACCAGTAGCATAACGCAACATTTCGGCCAAACGGTTACCACCACCACGAGGAGAAACTTCCATTATGTAAGGTTTACCATTAGTACCAATACGAGTCTCTATATTATAGATAGTAGTACGCATGCCTAATAGCGCAAGAAGTCTTTGCAACTCGGAAGTTAATTCTGTTTCTTCTTCATGCGTCATGGTCGATGGCCAACTATAAGCAGAAGGCGTATAAGGATTGACAGCTTCAGTATCAAAGCGCTGGGCAGAAAAATACACAAATTTCAACTTCCCATCAATAGAAAAGCTATCCGTATCAGAAGAAGCCCCCTGCTTCTCTATAAATTCCTCTACAATGACATGCTTGGACAGAGAGTGTTCAAAAGCGTACTCCAAAGCTGGTTTTAATTCTGCTAAAGAATCGACTTTTGTCACCCCTTTACTACCCGCAGAGTCAGTGGGTTTCACTATTACAGGCCAAGGATACCAATAAGCTTCGGACATAGCATCCTCCACCGTTGAGAAACCTTTGGCTTTAGGCACATTGAAACCATGTTGAGTAAGGAAATTACGGAACTTATCTTTGTTCTGCAAAATACACACAGACTCATAAGGACCAAATGCAGGCAATCCCATCTGTTCCTGAACGTATGCTGCCGTAACAACTCCCGGATCTACAGCAAACGACATGATACCATCAATCTCAAGCTCACGAGCCAACGCCAAAACAGCTTCTTTATCAATAATACTAATATTATGATATTCGTCAGAATATTTATGAGCAATATTGTCAGGAAGATAATCAGCAGTTATAACATAATATCCTTGCTTATGGGCAGATTCAATAACCGGTAAAAGATAGCGCAAGCCACCAAGCAGCAACAGTTTCTTTTGTTTTTGTTCCATTTACTTCACTATCAAATTTATAATACGTTCAACGGCTTCTTCATTTAAATCATGATACATAGGCAAACATATCACGTTGTCTGCTATCTCATGCGCCACTGGCAAATTCTCAGGTCGTGCAGAGTCCAACCCTCTATAAGTGGAAAACTCGCTTATCAGTGGATAGAAATATCTACGCCCCAGCACACCTTGCTCTTTCATCTTGAAATAAAGCTCATCACGGGTCATACCATATTTCTCAGCATCCACAAATATCGGGATGTAAGAGTAGTTATGACGTACACCCGGTATATCTTCCATGAAACTGATTCCTTCGACATCCTTCAAGACTTCACGATACTTGATAGCCACCTGTCGACGGGCTTCTATTGCAGCATCCACTTGTTTCAAGTTAAGTAAACCGTATGCGGCACGCACTTCATCCATCTTACCATTAATACCCGGTGCCACAATCTCTGTTTCTCCCGCAAAACCGAAGTTTTTCAGATAATCAATGCGCTTCTTAGTCTTTTCATCATGACAAATCAACGCACCACCTTCAATCGTATTATAAACCTTCGTGGCATGGAAACTTAACGTTGACATATCACCGGCACTCAAGATTGATTTTCCATTCACTTCCACGCCAAACGCATGGGCAGCATCGTAAATTATTTTCAAGATATATTTGTCGGCTATTTCCTGAATACGTTTCGTATCGCAAGGTTTACCATATACGTGTACAGGCATAATTGCCGTAGTCTTAGGAGTAATAGCAGCCTCTATCTTATCAGGATCAAGATTGCATGTATCAGGATCAATATCCACAAATACAGGTTTGATACCATTCCACCACAAGGAATGAGTGGTGGCAACAAAACTGTAAGGAGTGGTGATCACTTCACCTGTAATACGCAATGCCTGCAAAGCGCACATCAGAGGCAACGTACCATTGGTAAAGAGACTAATATAAGGTACTTTCAAATATTCACACAAAGCCTTCTCCAACTCCTGATGGTAATGACCATTATTAGTTAACCACTTACGATTCCAGATATCCTGCAAATAAGGGATAAAATCGTCCAATGAAGGAAGTAATGGGGAAGTTACCGTAATTACTTTATTTTCCATTTTACTACAATAAATATATTTTTGATTTACCACCTGCGCTTAAGTGCAGAAAGTACCAGTTCCTTGACTTCTAAATACTCATCAAGATGCAACTTTTCATATATACACAAAGCCAACAATATTCCGACTAATATCTGAATGGGTAACAGAACATACACAGAAATATCCCAGAAAGAAACACCCCACATGAATGTCGCCACCACCAAAGAAATCAGGAAAGTAGGCAGTATGTCTTTAATCTGTTGGCTTGTAGGATAGCTTATCAAATTAGCAGAATAATAACTGTTTAAGAAATAAGCAATAAAAGAAGCCAAGACACCACCCCACAGCATATATTCAATGCCGTAAATAATACCTACAACAATAGGCCCCACAGCTATAATTTTCTTTATGATTTCCAGTTTCAGAAACAAGTCCGAACGCCCTTTTACTTGCAGAATGTTCAGGTTAATGGCATGAAGCGGATAAAGCATACCGCTGAAACAGATGATTTGCAGAAAATAAACAGCAGGCAACCATTTTTCACCTATCAAAATCAGAATCAATGGTTTTGCAACTGCCGCCAACCCCAGCATACAGGCAAAAGTTATCAACATGGTAATCTTGATCACTTTCCGGTATCCTTCCCGTAATCGTTCCGGCTCTTCTTGTATGGAACTCAAAACCGGATAACTGACCCGTTGAACAACGGAGGTAAGATTGCTGGAGAATATCATATTAAACTGCTCCGCACGGGTATATTGCCCCAATTGTGCGGAAGTATAGAAACGCCCAATTACAATGTAGTAGACATTTTTATAAATGGTATCCAACAACCCTGAAAGCAACAATTTAGAACCAAAGCCAAATAGTTCTTTAAAACTCTCCGTAGAAAATTCCCATACCGGATGCCACTTGCTATATACCCATAAGAACAAAGTATTCAGAAATTGACGGGAAAGTTGCTGGCCAACCAGACTCCATACTCCCATTCCTCCCAATGCCATCCCTATTCCAATAACTCCACTGCTAATAGAAGAAATCAAAGAAACCTTGGTCTGTGTCTTGAAATCCACCTCCCTTACAAACTGGGTACGAGGAATTATGGCAAGCGCATTGATTATCAGCACCCATCCTATGATTCTTACAACCTCCACCAAAACAGGCTCCTTAAAGAATACACTGATTGCAGGGGCAGCTAAATATAGAAGTACATAAATAAGAATACTGACTGTCAGATTAAAATAAAAAACAGTGTTATAATCGACCCGTTCTATACGTGTCTTCCGTATCAGTGCATTGGAAAAGCCACTGTCTATAATGGAGTTGGAAACTGCTATGAAAATAGCAATCATAGCCATGATGCCATATTCTTCGGGAGTCAATAAACGAGCAAGTACAAGCCCCACCAAAAAGGTGATGCCGGAACTGGCTATATTATCAATAAAACTCCACCCAACACCATGAACGGCTTTATGTCTTAAAGAGCCCGCCAAATTATATGTCCTTTTTATTCGTCAATATACTCCCACGGATAAGGATTATCGACCACATTCTGAAACTCAGCAATAGCTTCTTTTTGTTCAGGAGTGAGCGAAGCGGAATCCCAGGAAGCAATAATAGCACGGGCTTCATCAGCCAAAGGCTCGTCGAATACTTCACCATAACAGGCAGTAAGTAGCCGGAGCTTTAACAACGAAGCAGGAAGAACATCAAGAATATCCCAACAACGATCCAAAACTTCCTGAACATGTTTTTGCTTTTCACCATAATCAATGAACGACGCACTATAGCCCATCAGAAGAGCCAGACAAACATTAGCCTGTTCTTCAACCGTAGAACCTTTGACACCGGAATTATACAAAGCCGTAGTCAGACGATAAACTTCACCGTTACGACGGGACAGGTCATCGCTATAAACCGGATTCCCGTCCATACCTAAATACATCAGTTCGTGCGCTGCACGCTGAAGAGTAGCAGTTTCTTCGGAAAGAGTCATAACAATTATGATTTCAGATTTATGATTTACCAGGTATCAAATGACAACCGGCAATTATTTAATTACTTCTATAAGATCAGGATGAATAGTAGCCATGGCAACAGCAATAACACCTTGTATTTCATA
>USSR01000055.1 GCA_900557355.1 uncultured Bacteroides sp. | reverse complement strand
AAAAGAAAAAGGGCATAGAATTTTTATTCTTTTAATAATTGTATATCTTTAAATTATATATAAACTAATATTTATGAAACATCTAGCAAGTTTATTTCTTCTGTCATTTCTGCTTTGCTGTTCTTGTTCACAGCAAATGGATGATGAATGGAAACCGAATGAACAACTTCCGAATGTGTCCGAAACCCACCCGGTTGGCGTTTTTTTCAGTAGGGCTAGTCTTGAAACTTTTGCTGAACATGGAATTACAGAGGTCGGTGTTTATGTCTACCTGCAAGATTCCATGGTATATGGAAAAAATCTCCCTTTAAATAATGGAGATTTAAAAGTCGACCTTCCTTTAGGAGAAAATCTGCAAACCTTCATCGTGGCAAATGCCGATCATCTGGTGGATACAGATAGTCTTTCCAAAGTGGTAGTTTATCAGGATGCTCATATTCAAAAGCCGGTTTATATTTCGGATGTCGTAGGCTTTACTTCAGATAACTCGGTCAGTTCGCTCAACGTAGAATTGAAACGTTTAGTCGGGCAAGCAGTGTTCCAGCCGAAAGAGACGGAGGAGGAATTGAGTGCTATCACTCGTTTTGACCAGTTGAATGTCACTTTTACAAATGTGGCAATAGGCTATAAAGTAAAGAGTAAAGAATGTATTACAGAAAATGTGACCATCTCCACTAATCTTTCTACCGGCTTTGGAGCTTCGGTTTATTCATTTCCCACAGTGAATGGAGATTCCAGAACATCTATAGATGTGGTATATCTGAAAGGAGGCGAGGAGGTGAATCGCATCATCAGCCCTCTTGATACCGGTATAGGCTTTGAGTCTTCCAAGCGTTCTACCGTACATATGAAAATTACGGATGAGAATTACTTGGACGAGCCGTGGCCTTCGGTACGCACAGTCATGTATAAGAGTACATCCGCTCAACCGTTTACAATAGAAGTTTCAGAATTTTAAAACAGGAGTTATATGAGAAATATATTCTATTCACTGACGGGAATAATGCTCCTGTTGGGAATAACAGCTTGTTCGGAAGAAGAACGATATGCCACTTCGGTAGTAAAAGAGATACAACTGTTTCTGGATGACGAACCGTGGGCGGTGAACACAGGTGCCTCTAACAAACCCCTGTTTATCTATACAGCCGATGGTGAGTATGTAGCCAACTATTCGTCGCTTTATCGCTTTCAGTTGCCCAATGGGAGTTATAACATTATTTCTACCACACAATCCGATTCTATTCCCAGTCCGAAGAATCTGAATGATATTGTGATACATCAGGATCCGACGGCTAAAACAAAATATGCCATTTCGGCACCGGTGACGTATAAATCCCCGTTCGACGAACCGCTTAGTGTGCGTATGTACAATCGTACAGGTGTGCTTCGTCTGAAGTCTACCGATCGTAAATCGGATAAAAGCTACTCGAAATTACGCGCAGTCGTTTCTTCACCAATATCAGGATATAAACTATCGGATGCTACTTTTGTAAAAGCTCCGACAGATGTGCAACGCGAGAAAGAGACAACAACCGGTGGAGTGAACTACACCGATGACTTTGTATTGTTTCAAACGCAAAGCGAAGGCGGAACAGTATCTGTGCGTATCGACTATCTGGATAAGAATAATACGGTAGTCCAATCTAAAGCTATCGATGGCACATTCCCCATCTTGCCTGATGATACGGTACAAGTGGCGTTTGCACTGAACAACGTAGATGAACCGATCATACAAGATTACACTGTAACAATTGCTTCGGAAGGATGGAACGAAGAAGATATCAATCCGGAAGCTCCGATGAGAATTCCTGACGGATACAGATATGTAAGTCCGGAAGAGAACCTTGAATCAATCTGTAAATCAATGCTGGCGGATGCTTCTGTAAATGAGGTGAAACTTTTCCTGAAAGCAGGTGCTACCTATAAATTAGGTACACAGACCGAAATACCGAAAGCTCTCTACATCATGGGACAGGCACCGGGTGATGGTGAAGAATTGGCATTTATGGAAATGGGCAACATGAGTATCAACTGTCCTGATGCCATTATTGAAGCCTTCCACTTCGAGAATCTGAAAATAAAGGTGACAACTTCCGATTTCTTTAAGTTTAAAAACCAAGCTTTCCATGTATCTACTATCTCTTGGAAGAACTGTGAAATCAGCGATTTGGTACGTACAATGTGGTATCAGGAAGTAGATGCTGCACAGAAACAGATTGCCGATCATATTGTGATTGAGAATTGTCGTTTCTTAGGTTTGAATTCCGGTGGAAGTGGCCTGTTCGGTCTTTCTACCAAGCAGGACGCGCCGGTACACAACTTTGTGTTCAAGAACTCTACGTTCCATGCCAACAATCTGACAAGAGCTTTGATAACCGGTTTGGGCAGTATGACAGGCGAATTGAATGTGACAATAGAGAATTGTACATTTGTGAGTATGGCTCCTGCTGCAATGACCTTCTTCGACTTAAATCCGAAGAATACCTCTTCATTCCACTTAGTTGTCCGTAATAATCTCTTTAGTGGTGTTTGTGAAGTCGGACAGGGAACTTGGTTCACTACAAGAAACGTCACAAGCAAGACTTTCGAGAATAACTATCGCACCAATGGCTTTGTAGTGGCTAACTGGGGAGTTGATACTGCTGAAATACCGGTAGAAACAGCTCTCCCTATGGAAACACTCTTCAAAGATGTGGCTGGTAGAGATTTCACTATTACTGATAAAAACTCCGAAGTATATACAAATGGAATTGGTGATCCGCATTGGATTAAATAATCAATAGAGTATTAACAATATAAAGATATAAAACATGAGATATTTTCTATTCATATTATTGGTAGGATTGTTGAGCGCATGTAGTTCGGACGACGAATCTAATGCGGGTGCAACAGCTGCCAAACTGGAAGTGTCGAAGAATGAGGTGAAGTTGAGTAACGTAGACGGTTCGTTTACAATCAACGTAACGGCTACCTCTACATGGACTGCCGAAGTGACCTCGACAGGCGACTGGTTGACTATATCAAAAAGCTCCGGAGAGGGGAATGGTGATCTCCGTTTGTTTTTTACCGAGAATACAGACGGTCCCAAGCGCACCGGAACAGTAAAAGTATCAATGTCGGGTGCAGGCTCGACATTGGAACAAGAGATTAGCGTAGAGCAACTGGGGGCCGATCCCGATATTTTGTTTGATTATTCATCAGACCCTTTGTCATTCCGGGGAGGTACATTCACCTGCAAAGTAGTGGCAAATGTGGAATGGGAACTGGAGATAGCAGCAGAGTACGACTGGATCAAGTTGAAGGAAGCAACTCCCAGAACCCGCAGTTTTGTGACGGATGAAGTAACATTTGCCGTAGATGCAAATGCAAACAAAACCAGAACAGCCGTCCTGATATTCAAATCCGTAGGAGATTATACATTGCAGCGTGTCCTGAAAGTGACACAAGACGGTGTAAGCGGTGAGGTGACGATAGAACAGGATGAGTATATCATTCCTTATAAATGTCCTAAACTGGTTATCTCGGCTCCGCAAGGAGAAAACCCGGTAGATTACGATGCTGTAATATCCGAGAGTTGGATTACGCAGGATAAGAAAAACTCTACTGCCAATGAAGTCGTATTGAATATCGAAAATAATGAAACAGTCTTTCCACGTACAGCAACGGTAGAGATGTTGGATAAAGTAATTACCATCTTCCAATATGGTAAACCCGATACAAGCATCGGTGACGATCATTCTACTTCTATACTCGCTTTCCCGGGTGCCGAAGGTGGCGGTCGTTTTACTACCGGTGGTCGTGGCGGCGAAATCTATCGTGTGACCACGCTGGCAGATTATAACAAAAACGAAACCCCTATTGAGGGCAGTTTACGCTATGGAATTGAGAAATCCAACCAACCACGCACCATTATTTTTGATGTATCCGGTATCATCGAACTGAAAAGAGGGCTGTATCTGAATGAATATCCTAATTTGAGTATCATTGGTCAGACCGCACCGGGCGACGGTATCACATTGAAGAATTACAACTTCACCTTTAACCTGTCGAAAGATCCAGCTATTGGTGCAGGTGGCAGTCTGAATGCTATTGTTCGTTTCTTGCGTTGCCGTCCGGGCGATCAGTTTGCCGATTATGGAGAAGATGCGATTGGCGGACGCTATTTCAAAGATGCCATTATCGACCATATTACAGCCGGATGGAGTGTGGATGAAACACTGACTTTCTATGGCGTACAGAACTTCACGGCACAATGGTGTATCGCTTCTGAAAGTATGAACCTGTCTAACCATGCCAAGGGTGCTCATGGTTATGGTGCTATGTTTAGTGGAGATAATGCTTCTTTCCACCACATACTGTTAGCACACCACGGTAGCCGCTGCCCGCGTATCTCCGATTTGTCTGCTCCCGGTACACAAGAATCTTATGACTTTACCGGATATTTCGATGTGAGGAATAATGTCTACTACAACTGGAGTGGAAGAGGACAAGGCAGTTATGGCGGAAAGTATGCTGCTTTCAACCTGACCAACTGCTATTATAAACCGGGGCCAGCTACCGGAACAAACAACCGTTCTTACCGTATCCTGTCAAGTGATCCTACTGCCAGAGCTTATATCAATGGCAATTATGTGTTAGGTAACACAGGTGTCACGGCTGATAACTGGACAGAGGGTGTTTGGGGACAATTCGATTCTTCACTGGGTACGGTTCCTGAAGCAGAAAAGCAAGCTATGAAGATGGCAGATTACCAACCTTTCAGCAAACTGACCAGTCACACGGCTGAACAAGCTTACGATAAAGTATTGGAATATGCCGGAGCTTCTTTGCGTAGAGATGTGATAGATCAGCGTATCGTTCGTGAAGTAAAGAATGGTACTTACACCTATATCGGTTCCAAACCTGAAGAAGACGGCAAAGCCAAGCAACCCGGTATCATTGATACAGTATCAGATACTGAAGGTTACATTAAGGTGAAGTCGTTGAATCCCTGGCCTGATACGGATGGTGATGGAATTCCTGATATTTGGGAAGAAGCTTACGGGTTGAATCCTAACGATCCGAGTGATGCACAAAAAATCAGTTCGTCGGTTGATCCTAACGGACGCTATCCGAACATCGAAGTTTATTTCCACAACTTGGTTCAGCACATTATCTATTATCAGAACCAAGGCGGAATAGTAATGGAAAAGAAATAAAGGTGTGGAGCAAATAAATCTATTTACAATAAAAGCATAGAATGATGAATAAAATAATCATAAGCATATTTATCCTGCTGTGGGTAGCAGTGGGTGCTATGGCACAGACTGCTACCGTGACCGGTATGGTGACCGACGATATGGGGCCGGTAATTGGTGCCACAGTAACGGTGCAAGGCACTTCAATAGGTGCAACGACCGATTTGGATGGTAAATTTACATTGACCAGTGTGCCCAATGTAGCCAAGGCCGTGTTGATAGTTCGCTATGTAGGTATGGAAGAAGCAAAAGAACCGTTGAAAGGACGTACCTCGAACATTAATATCCACATGAAAGAAGCTGTTGGAATGTTGGACGACGTAGTCGTAATCGGCTATGGTACGCAGAAAAGAGGTAATCTTACCGGTTCTATCGCCAGCGTATCCGGCAAGATATTGGAGAAAGTACAGACCACTTCTGCTGCTGAAGCCATCGTCGGTAAACTGCCGGGTGTGCAGGTGACAGCTGTAGACGGTTCGCCGGATGCTGAAATTAAGATTTTGGTACGTGGTGGCGGTTCTATTACACAAGATAACAGTCCGCTTATCATATTGGACGGATTTGAAGTAAGCAGTCTGAACGATGTTCCACCTACCGATATTGAATCTATCGAGGTCTTGAAAGATGCGGCTTCCACAGCTATTTATGGTGCGCGTGGTGCCAACGGTGTAATCTTGGTGACAACCAAACGTCCTGTTGAAGGACGGGTTGTCATTAGCCTGAACACTTATGTGCAGACCAAAGAACTTTCCAACAAACTGGATGTGATGGACCCTTACGAATTTGTATTGATGCAATATGAAAATGCGCGTCAGAAAAGCTCTAATCCTACAGCTTTTAATAATAAGTATGGACATGCTTACGAACACTACATCTATCAGGGAAATGCCGGAACTGACTGGCAGGACGAGGTGTTCGGTTCCAATCCGGTGGCCAAATATGTAGACCTTAGTGTGAATGGTGGTACGGAGAAAGCCAAATATAAACTATCCTTTATCCATCAGGACCAACCGAGTGTGATGGTAGGCAACGGACTGAAACAAAACAATATGAACGCTTCTTTCAACTTCAAACCTTTTAAATTCCTGACGTTGGAATACCGCACGCGTTTGTTGCATAAGGAAGTAGATGGATCCGGTACGGAAGGCGTTAGTTTGTTGACTGCTTTGCGTGAAAAACCGACTAAGGGTCTGGATGAATATATGAAACTTCCCGAAGACGATACGTATTTCGATCCCGATCAACTGGAAGAGGAAACTCTTTTTGATCCCAAAGAAGAATCGAAAAGAAATTATAAAAAGAGAATCAACAAGTCGCTCAATACGATGGGAGCCGTGACCTGGGATATTATGAAGGGTATGACTTTCCGTAGTGAATTTGGTTTCGAGAATAACTCTGAAGAACAACGCCGTTTCTGGGGTATGGAGACCAGTAAAGCTCGTAGCAACAATAACCAGCCGGTGGCGGAATGGAGCATGAAACAAGGTACCAAGTGGCAGCTTACCAACGTGTGGAACTACAACTTTATGCTAAAAGAAGCACATGATATCCGTCTGATGTTGGGACAGGAAATCAAGCATAACCAGACTACTACCAAAACTTACTCTACTCGTTTTTTTCCGGAAAATATCACGGCAGAAAAGGTCTTTGATAATTTGTCGCTGGGTACTCCTTATGAGAACTCCTCGTCAGCGGCCTCTCCCTCTCGTATTTCTTCATTCTTTGGCCGTATCAACTATGGCTATAATGATAAATACCTCGCTACGGTAACGCTGCGTGCCGATGGTTCTTCCAAGTTTGCCAAAGGTAACCGTTGGGGATTCTTCCCGGCAGGAGCGTTGGCATGGCGTATCTCTAACGAAGACTTTTTGAAAGATAATCAGGTCGTATCCAACTTAAAGTTGAGATTAAGCTACGGTTCTTCCGGTAACGACCGTATCGATGCCGACCTTTATCAGAAATTGTATGGGGTAAGCAGTTCCCGTCCTGCCGGATGGGGAGAAGTCAGCCACTATTACTATAACTTCTATAACTCTAAATATGTGTACAATCCTGATGTGAAATGGGAAACCACCATCACACGTAACATTGGTATTGACTTCGGTTTCTTTAAAGAACGCCTTAGCGGTACGATTGATGTGTACTGGAATACAGTCAAAGATTTGCTGGTGCCTTCGGATATTCCAGGTTACACAGGCTACACTAAACTGATGACCAATGTGGGACAGACATCCAATCGGGGTATAGAACTTCAACTGAATGCCTGGCTGATAGAAACGAAAGACTTCTCACTGAACGCCACATTCAATATCGGTCATAATAAAAACAAGATTGATAAACTGGCAAGTGGTGAAAAAGAATGGATTCTCACTTCGGCCTGGAGAAATGACGTCGTGAACTCTGATGATTATCGTGCCTATGTGGGTGGTACCAGTGGTTTGATTTACGGTTATGTCAATGATGGATTCTATACCGTAGCCGATTTTGAATCTTTCGACTCCAAATCCAGAACATGGAAACTGAAAGAAGGAGTGGTAGATTCAAGCCCATTGTCCGACACTCCGCGTCCCGGTAATGCCAAGTTCAAGAAACTCACTCCGGTAGATCCCAACAGCACCAATCCTTATCAGCTGACAGAAGCCGACCGTACTGTTATTGGCAACACTACTCCGAAATTCTCGGGAGGTTTTGGTCTGAATGCTACTTATAAAGGATTTGATATGAGTATGTTCTTCAACTTTATGTATGATTTTGATGTACTGAATGCCAACAAAATTATGCTGACCACTTGGGCGGACAATAAAGAGAACAACTTCCTGATGGACATCGCTTCAGATAAACGCTGGCGTAACTTCGACGACATGGGTAATGAGATCCGTTACAGTCCGGAAGTACTGGCAGAATTCAATAAGAATGCTACCATGTGGAATCCCACTTCCATCGGACGCCCCATCTGTATGTCGTATGCCGTGGAAGACGGTTCATTCCTGCGTCTTAATTCAGCTACCCTCGGTTACACCTTACCAAGTGTGTGGACGAAGAAAGTCGGTTTGAGTAAAGTGCGTTTCTATGTATCGGGCAATAATCTGTTTACCCTTACCGGATATAGTGGTTATGATCCGGAGGTGAACATCGCTACCGGTTTGACACCGAACATTGATTATAACCGTTATCCGCGTAGCCGTACCTATACATTTGGTGCACAGTTGACTTTTTAATTGAAATCTATAAAATGAAAGAACAATGAATAAGAAACTAATATACTCACTCATTGCCGGAACTATGTTCACTTTGACGTCTTGCGATGATTTTCTTGATGTGCAGCCCGCCTCCGGCTTTACTCCCGAGTACATATTTTCCAGCGAATCGGAGATGAAAGCGTTGATGACCCGTATCTACTCTTCCATGACGGAAGACGGATTGTACGGAAGTAACCTTGCCAGCGGTTTGAATACGAATACCGATGTGGAAATGAGTTCGTTCAAGAACAACACTGTCAGTACCAATGGCTCGGATATAGGCTGCTTTGATTCCCGTCCCACCTGGTCGGTATTGAACGCTACTTGGAACAATATCTATTATGCTATCAATTATGCCAACGACTTTTTGCAGGCTGTGCAGGAGTCACCATTGTTTTCCGATAAAGTAACAGGTGATACTCCTTCCGAAACACAACAGATGTATGGAGAAGTGAAAACTCTTCGTGCCATGCTCTATCTGGACTTGATCCGTACATGGGGAGATGTAGTGTTTATTATCAAACCAACGGAAGCGACCGATGACTTCTTCAGCCTGGGTACTACCGACCGCAATGTCATTCTGGAATATCTGATTGATGACTTGATAGCTGTAGAACCGATGATGAAATATGCAGTCGATTTGGATTATGGCGTAGAACGTGCTTCACGCGAATATTGCCAGTCGCTTATCGGACAGTTGGCTCTCTATCGGGGTGGTTGGACTCTTCGTGCCGACAAAGAAGATGTGACTCACGTAGGTTACATGGAACGAGGTGATAACTTTGAACATTATTATGAGATTGCCATCACTTATCTGGGGAAGGTAATCAAAGAAAGCAAACACGACTTGACTCAAAGTTTTGAAAACTTGTGGGTAAATGAATGTAACTGGAAGACTGCCAACAACGATGATGTCATGTTCGCTGTTCCGATGCTGAAAAGTGTCACCAGTCGTTATGGCTATAATATCGGTGTTACTATTGCAGAAGGTAAGCACTCTTATGGCAGCGCCCGCAACTATGTAACTTTCTGCGGTACGTATGTTTATTCGTTTGATAAGGATGATTTGCGTCGTGATATGACTTGTGTACCTTATAAATATGATAAAGACCTGAATCAGGAGATTGATATGGGAGTGACTGGTATGGGTGTTGGTAAATGGTCCAAACTCTATATGCAGTCTCCGCTGGGTGCTTCCAGTGGTTCTAATACAGGTATCAACAGTGTACGTATGCGTTTTGCAGATGTTTTGCTGATGTATGCTGAAGCAGTCAATGAACTTTACGGACCGCGTGACGATGCCAAAGAAGCACTGAAGCGTGTTCGCCGCCGTGCTTTCGATGCGGCTCAATGGACGGATAAAGTAGAAAGTTATGTAGAGAGCCTGACTAATGAAGCAGATTTCTTCCAAGCAGTCATGGATGAGCGTAAATGGGAGTTTGGTGGTGAAGGTATTCGTAAATACGATCTTGCGCGTTGGAATAAATATGGTGAAGTTATCTACAATCTTTATAACGAGATGACTAATTGGGGATTGGTAGCTAACGGAGCTTACGTACCAGGCATTGAGAAAGTACCGTCTAATATCTATTACAAGCAAGTGACGGACCCTGAACATTCTGATAGAAAGGTATTAGACATTGTAGGTATTGACGAATATGGTCCCGGTGTAGGTCGCCCTGCCGGTTACACAGTATTGGAGTATGCGTTGGGATGGAGAGTGTTGAACAAAGAAACACAGCTTTATGAAACGTTGGATGCTATTTCATGGAGTTTCCGTGGATTTATCAACAAGAACAACGATCAATTAGTGAAACCTACCGATCCTGTGAGATACCTGTGTCCTTATCCTGCAAAGGTTATAACAGACCATCGCGGATTGATTCGGAACTATTATGGATACTAATCAGTAAAAAGACAAACGTTATGATAAAGTTATTACGAAAACTTGCAACGGCTATGCTGCCCGCACTCCTTTGCGGCACCCTGTTCATAGGCTGCGAGGCAGATGATAAATATACGAAAGTGGACGACCTGTTCCAGCCCCGGTTTGTATTGGAGAAACCGGAGGTGAAAGCAAACTCTGTGACATTGGTATGGTATAAAGTGAACGATGCTATCTCTTATACGGTACAACTACATCAGGATCAATATTATACCAGCTTGTTTATGGAGATAGAAACCACTGATCCTTATGTGTTTATCGATGATATTCCTTACGGAACTACTTTCTATATTCGTGTACGCAGTAATGCTGCCAACGCTACCAACAACTCGCAATGGAAATACACCAGTGCCTCTACTGAAGCTCGTCCGGAATATGCCCAACTGGTGGAAGATGTTTCCAAAACCGAAATTACGGAATCATCGGCTATCATTCGCTGGAAGAAAGACAATAAACAGAATCCGGTGGATAGTATAAGCATTATCCCTATGATGAATACGACACTGCCTGGTATTAGCCGCTATCTGACCATTGAAGAAATGATGCAGGGATTTGCCGAGGTGGATGGTTTAACGAAGAATACACTGTATGCTGTCAACCTGTATGATACCAGTAAACCGCGTAAATATGACAAACCTTATAATCAGGTAACGTTCCGTACGGCAGGCCCGTCGGCTATGTCCATACCGGTAGGCTTGGATGACGATTTATCTGCGATGTTGCTGAACAACGATGTCGATCCTGAAGTGCCCGAAGGTACAGAATACTATTTGCCTGCAGGTTCTTCTTACCGCGTCACTCCGTTCGCTTTGATGAAAGGCTTCCGTTTGGCCGGTAGTCGTGATGGAGTTAAACCTATTGTTGTTTTGGAAGGTAGTTGGAGTATTGCAGAGGGTTCTTACCTCTCCAGTCTGGAGTTTGATAATATTGAATTCCGTCATGAAGCAAACAATAACTACTTTATGAATACCAGCAAGGCATACACAATAGAGAATGTCAGCTTTGTAAATTGCGATTTCATAAGTCTTCGCCGAGGTTTCTGGCGCCATCAGTCCGCTAATGCCAAGTACATTATGAATCTGGAAATGGAAGGATGCCGTTTCGAAGGTTGTGGATGGCAAACAAGTGCTTATGGTGCATTTAATCTTCAGTCTTTCGACAAAGATAACGGAGTTTCTTATGACCAGGTAGACCGTGCAATCTTCCGCAACTGTACATTTAGCAACGACAATGATGGAACCAATGGTTATGGCTGGGGTAACCTTTTCTATGCTCCTTATATGGATAAACCTATCGACCTGGAATATAAGAATGTAACTATTTACAACTACAGCCGTAATCAACGTCTGATTAACATTGAATCTGCCGTAGGTTCTAAATTGGTAATGGAAGGTATCTTGTTGGCATCCCCTTGCGGTGACTTGTTTGCTATCGGTGCTAACACTACTACTACATTCTCTAATAACTATACCACCGCAGACTATACATTGGGAGGTAAGAATATGAATGCGACCGATTTGAAAATTACGGCAGCCGAACTGTTTGCCGATCCGGCTAATGGAGACTTGACGATTAAGGATACCTCTTCTCCGATTGTAAGCAACCGTGCCGGTGATACTCGTTGGTTGCCTTAAATTTAAATTGAGAATATGAACTTACATGATTAAGAATAAATTAAAATATAATATTATGAATCTGAAACATTTATTTTTCTTAGCGGTTGCCGGAACGTTGGCAGTAGCTTGTAGTGAAGTTAATGAAAATTCTCTTACTGATGGCGATGGTCAAAGAATGCTTCGCACTATCAGTTCGGGCAACGACCGTTTCACTACACGATTGAATAGCGAAACCAGTGAATGGGAGAACGGTGATGCTATTGGTATATATATGTTCGATACGGAAGATAAGAATGTGTTGAACGATGCCCTTAACGTGAAATATACGACGATTGGCGAGGGGCTTACGGCGAACTTCTCGTCCGATCCCGGAATAGCAATCTATGATATGCCTACGAATTTCGTAGCCTATTATCCGCATACTACATCTGCAGATGTTATTGATGCCACAGCAGCACTTTATAAAGTAGATGTAAGCGATCAGTCTGACGGTATCTCTGCCCACGATTTAATGTGGGCAAAGGCTGCCAACCAGTCAACGGAATCATTGTTGGCAGGTGGATTGGCATTCACTTTCCATCATAAGTTAGTGCTTCTACGTGTTAAGATTACGAATGAAAACGTGTCGAATGTGACAAGTATAACGGTAGGGGGAATGAATACCACAGCTACTTTCAGCCTGATAGACGGGAAATTGACTAACATGGATACGCAGAAGTCTATTTCCCTGCAGAAAACAGGAGATAAATCTTTTATTGGTATCATGTTGCCTGCTGAAGAGTTGATAAATAAAATGTCGCTCACTATCATGGCAGACGGTGGTAAGTATCAGTACACAGTGCCTGAAGGCAGCAAGATAGATAAGTTTGTTGCAGGCTATGAGTATACCTTCAATATCAATGTAGGAAAAGAGACTAGCGGAGAAATAGGCGGTGGTTCCGGCAGCAACACACCTTGGGGTGATGGTGGCAGCGAGGATGGCGACGGTGATAAAGTTTCAGAGAATGAAGCAATTCCTGCTGATTATGCTCAAAAAGCGATTAATGCAGAAACAAACCTGTCGACAATATTGTCCGGTGCTTCCGGTAAAGTTGCGTTAGTATTTGCTGCCAATGCAGAAGGTTATACCTTTAGCGATGCAATGGTAGTGCCCGAAGCTGTAACAGAGTTGTTACTGATTGGTGATACAGAAAAACAAGTGAAGATGAATCTGAAACAGATACAATATACCAGTCTTCAAAAGATAGCATTGAATAACTTAGATATTACAGGTGATAACTCAACCGCTCTGCTGACTAACAATGAAACTGCCCAACTCGCTACTGATGCTGTGGTAGATTTCAAGAAGTGTAACTTTAGTAACATGAAGACTGTTTGTGACTGGTCAACCGGAGATAACGGGGCACAAAACTTACTTTCTGCTGTAGTGATCGATGATTGTCTGTTTGCCAATATGCAAAATGTCTTCAACTATTATGGTTCTAAAGCAATCACTATCACTAACTCTACACTTTATAAAATGACAGAACGCGTTATTTACGTGAAAGATGCCAATAGTGTAGTTATCACTGTCGAAAATTGCACATTGGCAGATATGGCAAAGACTCCATTTGAAAGCCGATATGCGAATGGTAATCTCTATTATAAGAATAATATTTCGGCCTGCTTCGTTACAAGTAACCCTAACATAGGCTATAAAATGGATGTACGGGAATTCTCCGGTAACTATGCAGCGGCAGCTACCGAAGCCGGACAGATGCCTGTATTGAATGTACATGGAAAAGCAATTGATACCAATACTTTTCCTAATGCCTGGATAGATACGTCCAAAACAGTTACCGAACTGTTTGAAGATGCAGGAAACGGCAACTTCAAACTGAGAATTGATGCTCAAGTAGGTGACCCGCGTTGGTATAAGAATGTAAAATAACCATTGAATTACTCTTGTAATACTGATTAAACATTACAGTTATGAAATTATTTCATTCATTATTATATCCCTTGTTAGGTGGTTTGTTTTGCCTCTCTTGTTCGGATGATGAGCAAGATTCAGGTACAAAACAACCTACTACTGCGGGAGAGGTTACCTTCGGTGTAGACCTCACAGGTTTCTCAACCCGTGTCACCCAAGACGGATCGTCATGGAATGACGGAGATAAGATCGGAACATACGTATTGGATATGAAGACTCTTGAACCTGTCACAGAAGCAGCGAATGTACCTTATGTCTGCTCGGAAGAGGGTGCGTCGGTTTCTTTCACTTCCACTACACCGCTGAAAGTGCAAAATGATGGAACACCGGTGAAGTTTGTGGCATACTATCCGTATAATGCCGATGTACGTAATTTTAATTATCCCGTGCAACTGGCCGCTCAAGAAAGAGGAAGTACGGCGTGCGACTTACTATATGCTGCCACGAAAGAAGAATACACCTACTCTCCGGAGAACGAACCCCATATCTCATTAAACTTTACCCATCGTCTGGCAAAAGTGATTCTGAAGTTTGTGAATATGGAAAAAGAACCGTTGGAAGTAAGTGATGTACGGATTGAGGGGATGCAAACTGCCGCTTCATTCAATATACAAACAGATGTACTGACGGTTGACGAAAGCTCTGTTGCTACAATCAACCCTTATCACAATGCTACAACAGGATTCTACGAAGCTATCATTCTTCCATCGGCATTGACAGACAGCTATAAAGTGTCTTTCGTATTGGACGATAGAGAGAAAGAGTGGATATTTACTAATTTGGACATTGCTTTGCCGCAATTCCACAAAGGTTATAGCTACACATTCGCACTCTACATAGACGACAGCGGCTTTGTAGAAATGGGACGTCTTGAAAATGTGGAAGGCGGAAACTCATCAGCTCCCTGGGAAGACGGAAGCAGTGAGGACGGAACGGCCGAAGGTGACAAGACTCCTGTATCAGGATATGCCTTCACACCTGCCGACGGCACGCAGCAAGCACTAGCAGATACCGAACTGAAAATCGCCTTTGAAGGCACTGCACCCGAACTTGGTACGAGTGGTTGTATCCGCATCTATCGTATGAGCGACCATAAACAGGTAGATGAAATCAATATGGCAGAACGCAGACAGTCTATCGTAAACGGTCAGACCCAACTGAATACGTGGATGGATATTATCGGCGTTACGCCTACCGGTTCTTCCGTTAGTCGTCGTATCGTCAATTATTATCCGGCACGGGTGGAAGGTAAGAGCTTCATTATCAAGCCTCATCAACAGCGCTTACAACCCGACACCGAATATTATGTAACCATCGAACAGGCAGCAGTGAAACAAACAGACTTCAAGGGAGTATATGGCCGTGCATGGACGTTCAAGACGAAGCCGGCACCAGCATTGACCGGACCGAACTATGAGGTGAAAATTAGTCACACCGACCCCAATGCTGACTTCTATACTTTGCAAGGTGCTATTGACTTCTGTGCCACACATGTCGATTTGAATGCTGCTAAGACATTCCGGATGGATGACGGTATCTATCAGGAGATTATCTACTTGCGCGATCAAAGCAACATCACAGTAAAAGGAAATGCTAGTGATAATACGGCTGTCAATATTCAATATGATAACAGCAATGATATTAACGGTGGTATAGGCGGCGGAACCAATATCGATCAGTTTGCCCCTACCGGCACTATTGTGCCCTCTTCCGGAGGTCGTTCGGTGGTGATACTCGATGGTAACAGTGATAAAATCCGCTTTGAAAATGTGACGATAGAGAATGCGTATGGCTGGACACTAGGCAAGAATGGTCAGGCCGAGGCACTTTATATTAACAACAAATCGGCTGCTTTTATCAATTGCCGTGTCTTGAGTTTCCAGGATACTTTGCTTCCCGGTGGAGGTTACAACTGGTTCAAAGATTGTTTCATAGCCGGAGCTACCGATTTCATCTGGGGGTCGGGTAAGGTGGTACTGTTTGAAGATTGTCAGATCCATGCACCTAGCGGTACACGTGCTGTAATGCAAGCGCGTGTCAGTGCGGGTTACTTGGGTTATGTATTCTTGAACAGCCGTTTCACGGTAGGCGAAGGCGTTACTAACTCTACTTTGATTTATCAGTTTGAGCCGGACAATCTGACCTTCTTAAACTGTACGTTTGCCGATGTGTACGGTCCTAACTTTGTAGGAGAGAATAAACCGCTGACACCGGCTGTACCTACTGTTGCCACCGGCTGCAAACTTTACAACTGCAAGACTGAATCGGGTTCTGATATTTATCAATCTATTCCGGCAACGGTGCGCAATACAGTGCTGCAACTTAGTAAGGAACAATACGATCAATACTTCGGTACACGTGAAACCATCATGAGTTGGGATGGCTATACCGATGTGGCTTGGTTCAAATAATAAAATGTTTAGGTAAAAAGATACGATGAATAGATTGAATCGAATGACTGGCTTGGTATCGGTCATCATAGGACTATTTTGTGCTTGTCAGGGTACTGCCAAGCAGGTGGATGTGGAGACAGATTTGAAGGCAATGTATGCAGACCTTCCTTTCTCCATGCCCGCCATAGAGCGTCCCGTTTTTCCCGATTATCAGGTAAATATCTGTGATTTCGGAGCAAAAAGCGATGGGGTGACGCTGAACACGGAGGCTATTAATAAGGCTATCAAAGTAGTGCACGACAAAGGAGGGGGTAAAGTAATCATTCCGGAAGGTTTGTGGCTCACAGGCCCCATTGTTTTGCAAAGTAACGTCAATTTGCATGCAGAAAAGAATGCTTTGATTGTGTTTAGCGGTGACACCTCGTTGTATCCGATTATTACGACTTCATTTGAAGGACTGGATACACGGCGCTGCCAGTCGCCTATCTCGGCAATGAATGCAGAAAACATAGCTATTACCGGTTATGGCGTTTTTGATGGAGCGGGAGACAGATGGCGTCCTGTGAAGAAGGATAAAATGACGGACAGACAGTGGAAGAATCTGGTGAACTCCGGTGGTAATGTGGATGAGAACGGCAAGGTGTGGTATCCTAATGAAGGGGCATTGAAAGCATCCGTTCTCATGTCTGGCCAGGGGAATCAACAGGCTGAAATCACGAGTGAAGAATGGGAGGAGATGAAAAGTTGGCTGCGTCCTGTACTGCTAAGTATTGTGAAGAGTAAAAAGGTGCTTCTGGAAGGCGTGACTTTCAAAAACTCTCCGAGCTGGTGTCTTCATCCGCTTTCGTGCGAATCTTTGATATTGAATGATGTAAAGGTGTTCAATCCCTGGTATTCGCAGAACGGAGACGCGCTCGATGTGGAATCATGCAAGAATGTGCTGATTGCCAACTGTTTCTTTGATGCGGGAGATGATGCAATCTGCCTGAAGTCTGGTAAAGACGAAGATGGCCGTCGCAGAGGTGAACCTTGTGAGAATGTGATTGTGAGAAACAATACCGTTTTGCATGGTCATGGCGGATTCGTAATTGGTAGTGAGATGTCCGGAGGAGTGAAGAATGTATATGTGTCCGAATGTTCTTTTATCGGTACGGATGTCGGGTTGCGGTTTAAAAGTGCCCGTGGACGTGGTGGCGTCGTGGGGAATATTTACATCAATAATATAAATATGATTGATATTCCTAATGATGCTTTGATTGCCGATTTATATTATGCGGCCAAAAGT
>USSR01000054.1 GCA_900557355.1 uncultured Bacteroides sp. | reverse complement strand
CAGTAAATCAAAGAAGCGTACTAATATAGGTAATATTTTAGGTTATGCTACTACGTTTAGTACTTTGGGAATGATGGTTGCTTCTATTGCTAACTTAATAAAGAAATAACTAAAGTCGACAACACTGTCTCTATCTCCTTTCTGTGGAAGGAGGGGGCCCTTTAGGGGGAGGTGGTAGGTAAAGAAATTTAAAATACAATGGACGAAAATCAATCCAACTCAATCGAAAATCCCAACTCAGCTGAAATGGAAATCGATTTGATGGGAATTCTTCATAAAATCATAGCTATTCGTAAAGTCATCTATAAAGCAGCTGGTATTGGATTAGTTATAGGTGTTATTGTCGCTATCAGCATTCCAAAACAATATACAGTTGAAGTAACTTTATCTCCAGAAATGGGTACTGCAAAAAGTAGTGGTTTATCAGGTTTAGCCGCCTCTTTTTTAGGAAGTGGAATGACTATGGGTGATGATATCGATGCCTTGAACACCTCACTTTCTGCTGATATTGTATCTTCCACTCCTTTTCTGTTAGAACTGAAAGAACTGAAAGTGAACGAAGGAAATACTACTTTGGATACTTATTTAGATTCTCAATCTTCTCCTTGGTGGAGCTATGTGATAGGTGCGCCTGGAATTATGATTGAAGGAGTAAAGTCCATTTTTAATGATGAAGAAGAGGTGAGTGCCGTTGGAAGAGAGAAACGAGGCACTATTGAGCTTACCCAAAAAGAAGCTGCTAAGATCAATCATTTGAAAAAGTCTATTACCGCTTCTATCGATAAGAAAACATCTATGACTACCGTCTCCGTGACTTTTCAGAATCCTAAAGTGGCAGCTACGGTTGCCGATTCGGTAATAAGAAAATTGCAAGAGTACATTATTAATTACCGTACTTCCAAAGCCAAAGAAGATTGTATATATTGGGAAAAACTATTTAAAGAACGCCAGCAGGAATACTATGCTGCTCAGAAGAAATATGCCAGCTATATTGATTCACATGATAATGTAATTCTTCAAAGCGTGCGTACCGAACAGGAACGTTTGCAGAATGACATGGGGCTGGCTTATCAGGTGTATAGTCAGGTGGCTACGCAGTTGCAGATGGCGCGGGCGAAGGTGCAGGAGGAGAAACCTGTGTTTGCGGTGGTGGAGCCGGCGGTGGTACCACTGAAGCCTTCTGGTAAAGGGTTGCTTATTTATACTACTATTTTTATATTCTTATCGGTAGTCGGCACTATCGGTTGGCAACTATTCGGTAAAGAATTTAGCCATAGGTTTAAGATAGAAATGTAAAATTAATAATGATGGAATACGATGAGAGATTTATTCCGGATGGAATGAATGGATTTGAACGGAATGTAAAACGAATAGTGGATTGTATGATTGCAGTAATTTTAATGATTTTATTTTCGCCTCTATTTTTAATTTGTTATTTGGCAGTGAAGAGTGAAGATGGTGGACCAGCTATTTTTAAGCAGGAGCGCATTGGGCGCTTTGGTCGCCCATTCTACATTTATAAGTTTCGTAGTATGCGCCTAGATGCAGAGAAGCATGGTCCGGCTCTTTATGCCGGTGGTAAAGATGGCCGTCTTACAAGGATTGGTAAATTTCTCCGTGAACATCACTTAGATGAACTTCCTCAATTATGGAACGTTTTCTGTGGCGATATGGCTTTTATTGGTCCTCGTCCCGAACGCCAATTCTTTATTGACCAGATTATGAAGGAAGATCCTCGTTATCGTTTTTTGTTTCAGATACGTCCGGGGGTTACTTCGTATGCTACGCTTTATAACGGCTATACCGATACTTTAGAGAAGATGGTGCGCCGTCTGCGTTACGATCTGTTTTATTTGGAACATCGTTCTTGGGGATTTGATTTCAAGATACTCTTCATGACGTTTATGAGTATTGTGTTTGGAAAGAAGTTCTAGTATACTTCTTGGAAAGTAGGGAATAAGACATTTACGCGATTAAACTTATGAATGGGAGCTCTCGTAGCATTGCTATAAAGAAAAATATTATAGCTTCATTATTTCTGAAAGGTATCAGTATATTGGTTTCTTTACAGGTTGTTCCTCTAACGATTAATTATATCAATCCTACTCGATATGGTATTTGGCTCACCTTAAGTTCTATTGTAGCTTGGCTCTCTTATTTTGATTTGGGATTTGCGCATGGCTTTCGCAATCGTTTTGCCGAGGCTGTAGCCAAGGGGGATATGCAGTTGGCCAGAGAATATGTCAGTACTACTTATGTAGTTTTGTCTCTGCTTTTTTCCAGCGTATTTTTGATAGCAATAGTCGTCAATCATTTTGTCGATTGGAGTGCAATCTTGAATGTTGATGCCGCTTATTCTTCTGAACTGAATATCGTATTCGGAATATTGGCCTTCTTTTTCTGCCTGAACATCGTAGCGAGCATTTTTACCACTATGCTGACAGCCAACCAAAAGCCTGCATTGGCATCGCTGATACAAACATTAGGGCAAGTATTTGGCTTTATCTGTATCTATATTCTGACAAAAACCGTTCCCGGCAACTTGGATGTTTTGGCATTTGCTTTTTCTGGTGTACCATGTTTTCTGCTGATAATAATCTCTATTGGTATGTTCTTGAGTGGTAGATACAGACATCTTTCACCGTCATTCCATTTCGTACATTTTTCTTTGACCAAAAAGATAGTAGGATTGGGCGGACAGTTTTTTATTATTATGATTTCCATGCTTTTTGTATTCCAGCTCATTAATATTGTTATTTCACGAGTAGCAGGGCCAATGGCTGTTACTCAATATAACATTGCATATAAATATTTTAATGTCTTGGTGATGTCTGTAAATATAGTTTTTACTCCTTTCTGGTCTGCTTTTACCGATGCCTACGTGAAACAGGAATATACATGGATGAAGAATGCGAGGAATAAGTTGGAGATCATGGGACTGCTATGTATTCCTGTAGCTGTTCTGATGGTGTTGTTGTCTAATTTCTTATATACATATTGGATAGGTTCTGAAGTCGACATTCCCATTTCGCTATCTGCTGCTCTTGCTATTTTTGCGATAGCGCAAACTTTTGGGGGGATTTATGTGACTCTCCTTAATGGAACTGGTAAAGTAAGAATCCAGATGTTGGCATATTTGTTTTCATCGTTTGTCGCATTACCTGCGATGTATGTATCTTATTACTGGTTCGGACTTGAGGGAATAGTATTATTCCCAAGTATTGTTTGTTTTCTTCAAGCTATTTTAGGGCGTGTTCAGCTAAAAAGGATTATAAATAATACAGCGTGTGGCATTTGGAATAAATAGGACGATAAATTGGAATATAGATGAAGAAAATACTAAAACGGATTTTGAATAATTATTGGAAGATTCAGTTATTATTGTTCAAGTTCATAGACAGTAATGGGTTTCGTATAATAGGTAGTTTGTGCAATGCTTTTTACCATATCTATCCTAATTATTGCAGCTATCGACTGTACCCTTTGAGCACAAAGAAGTATGTTGATACAAAAGTACGTTCTACTACTTCTAAAGGCGAATTGGCGATTGTGCTTCAAGGTATTGTTGCTATTCAAGATGATTGTACGCTGGAGACGGTTAGACTTTATAAGAAAATATTTCCGAGTGCTATTATTATTCTCAGTACGTGGGACTTTACTTCCGATGAGCTGTTGCAAAAATTCAGAGAGGAAGGGTGTGAGATCGTTCTCTGCAAGACATTTAAGCCCTGTGGGTTTGGCAATGTCAATTATCAGGTATATACATCTCTGCAAGGTGCTCGACGAGCTAAGGAGTTAGGTGCTAAATATGTGCTTAAGAACCGTAGCGATTTGAGAATCTATAAAGAGTTTTCTTTTGAATATCTCAAATCACTGTTAGGTGCTTATCCAGTATTAGGAACGAAAGTCCCTTTGAAAGGTAGAATCGTCACTTTTGTGGGGGCAACCGGTCAGTTGTTCCTGCCTTATTGGTTACAAGACTTTTTATATTTTGGTTATACGGATGATATCATAAACTTATTCGATATAAAGCAGAATGAACGTGATATTGCCAATGCTCCTGCCTATTTCAAGAGGGAATATAAATATTGTACCGGAGAAGATATGTGTAGAGAAGTTGTACCAGAAATCTATATAACCAAGATGTTTCTTTCGAAATATATAAATATTGACGATTCTGTTAAAGGTTTCTGGGAGTGCATAAAGAATTATTTTATGATTGTTGATTGGGAAGATTTAAGTGCAGTCCTTTTTAAATATGATTCCTATAATCGAAACGATGGAGATACAAATGGAATCTTGAATTGGAAAGAGTCTCATCGAATGATTTCTCATTCTATTTGTGTAAGCATAATCAATGGATATCTCAAATATGGAGACTGGATGGAAAAGGAACGTTTTAATTATATACTGCATGGAAAGAAAGAATAATATGATGAGACCATTACATATAATAATGCCGATGGCTGGTGAGGGTTCACGTTTTCGTAAAGAAGGGTGGACTACCCCCAAACCTCTTATCGAACTAAACGAAATGCCCTTATTTGTAAGAGCGATACAGAGTGTAGCAATTTCTGATGTCCGAATGAAATATTCCTTTATAGTCCGTCAGGAGCATATTGATGAATATGAAATTGATAAACAGATTAAGGGTATTCTACCGGAGGCAAATCTGTTCTCTGTAGAGAAAACTACCAGAGGAGCTGTTGAAACCTGTCTGCTTGCAGAATCTGCAATAGACAGAAAAGATGCTGTAATCATTATGGATTGTGATTTGGAGTTTAGAAGCACCTCATTCTTATCTACTATTCGTAATGTATTGTCACGCCCAGCGACAGAAGTAGATGGGGGAGCCTTGGTTTCATTTGAATCGTGCAATCCTAAATATAGTTATGCTGAAGTTGATGAGAATAATAGGGTAATTTGCACAGCAGAAAAGAAGGTTATATCCAATCATGCTTTGTGCGGGGCCTATTTTTTCTCGGTAGCAAGTGGATTTCTGAAGGCAGCACATCGACTTTTGAATGATACGGCGTTCACAGAGCCGGAATACTACGTATCACTTCTCTATAATGACCTATTGAAAAACGACGAAACGGTTTTGCTTTGCAATATGGAAAAATATTACTCTTATGGTACACCTGAAGAGCTGAAACAATACCTGCAATGTTAGGAACAGAGATTGAATTATTGATAAGCGATTTTGACGGTACTTTGGTCGATACCTTTTCAGCCAATTACATGGCTTATCAAAAAGCCTTTGCTGAACAGGGACTGTGTTTGTCGGAGAGTCAATATAGAGCGTGTTTTGGTTTTCGTTTTGACGAATTTATGAAAGAAGTCGGCGTTGTCGACGTGAACATATCCAGCCGTATCCGAGAGCTGAAAAGTGTGTATTATCCATTCTTCTTTGATTATCTCAATGTCAATAAACCATTATTACACTTTATTGAAATGTTTCATGTGGCTGGCGGAAAGACTGCCATTGCATCTACTGCCCGTAAGAAGAATCTTATAAATGCATTGGCTCATATTGGTGTACTGGATACTTTCGATTATGTACTTGCCGGTGAGGATGTTGACAAAGGAAAACCTTCTCCAGAGATATATCAGAATATCCTGAGACATTTTGAATGTCATCCGTCCGAGGCTGTCGTTTTTGAAGATTCTGAAGTAGGAGTGAAAGCGGCGATAGATGCAGGAATCAATTACATTCTTATAAAAAAAGAGTTCTATGGAGATTGAAGTAAAAGGACATTCGGGTTGTGCCATTGAGATAATAAAGGAGAATGATGACTTGTGCATATTGAAAAGCACTGATGACAAGAAATACTTTTCCCGCTTGGTGCAGCAGGCAAAAAAGCAACAGACTGCTTATGGACGTGAATACCAGCATATAAGAATACCACAAATTTATGAAATTAAAGAGGAAACCGATAGAGTTTCCATTAAAATGGAATATGTGTATTCCAAGAATTTTATAGGGTACTTTGAAACAGCTGGATTTGAACAAATTTCTTATTTTGTAAAGGCTTTTATCTTGTTTATAGAAAAGGAGTTACAGGTTTCTCCTTTGCAATGTATTCCGGCAGATGTATTGAGACAGAAATATCGTGATGTACAGGATAAAATCGAAGCAAACCCCTTATTGGCAGATGATAAGGATATCAAAACCATCATAAAAAGATCAACTAAGATATTTTCTATGACCAATGATATATTGATGCCGGTTGGAATCTGCCATGGTGATTTGACTTTTTCCAATATGTTGTTTAATGGTAATAATTATTATTTGATAGACTTTTTAGACTCCTTTGTTGAATCTCCGTTACTTGATATTGTTAAACTCAGGCAGGACTCTGCCTATCTTTGGTCACAGCTGATGTATATACATGACTATGATAAGATACGTTTAAAAGTTATCAGTGAGAGTATAGATAAAAGAATAGATACTTACTTTGGCCGTTATACTTGGTATAGAGAGTACTATACAACTTTCCAACTGATGAATTTTCTTCGTATTCTTCAATATGCACATGAGGAAATAGTAATATATTATTTAAAAGATGTACTAAAAAAGATTATAAATGAGTTTTAGTTTAATAATACCTGCGGCAGCAGATACAGAGGAATCCCAAACAGAAATGCCTTATATTTTTAGCCTTGACCACGAAGGAATCATGCTTTGTGTCCGGGCTATTATGGGCTTGCCTTTGTCTAAATATGATGCTGTTTATTTCACGATTTTGCAATCTCACGATGAAAAATATTACTTAAGTGCACTATTGAGTCTGCAATTTAAAAGACAAAAAATAAATAATGCCAAAGTTGTAATATTGCCTTCTGCTACTCAAAGTCAGGCAGAAACGGTATTTGAAACAATTAGGATAGAGCGTATATCTGGAAGTATTTTTATAAAAGATGCGGATGGATACTTCTCATGTGATGTTGAGCCTGCAAATGGTGTAGCTATATTTCCATTAGAGAAAATGAGCCTTGTTAATCCTCAAAACAAGAGTTTTGTTGCGGTCGATGACATGTTTTATGTTACTAATGTGATAGAGAAAAAGGTAGTGAGTCATTATTTTAATGCAGGTGCCTCGTGCTTTGAACATGCCGAAGACTTTTGTCGCTATTTTGAATTATTATCGCAATATGGTGATAAATTATATATATCGCATATTATTTATGCCATGCTGTTGGATAAGTTGACTTTTCGCCCTTTGCCGGTCACAGATTTCTATGATTGGGGCAATAACGGTCTATATAAAAACTATATTAATTCACTATGAACGTATTAATTACAGGAGCAGCCGGATTTATTGGCTCTCAGTTGACACATCGTCTCTGGAAAGACGGTGTTAATGTCGTGTTGGTAGATAACTACTCTTACGGCTCGGATGATAATTTGATTTTTGATGATTGCAATCTCATTGACAAGGTATTGAAAGTTGATATAAGAGATAGAGAACGAATGGATGCAATCTTTTCCGAAAACGTTATTGATTATGTTTATAATATTGCTGGAATTGCGCCATTGCCCGATTGCCAGTCCAATCCTTGCGAGGCTATTGATGTGAATGTTACCGGATTCGTTAATATCCTTGAGTGTTCACGAAAATATGGCGTTAAAAAAGTTATCCAGGCGAGTACAAACGCTATGTATGAGAATGAAACCGAATTTCCCACATTCGAAAACAACTTCAAGCATCCCACCTTGATATATCCTAATACAAAATATTGTGCCGAACGGTTTGCCGAATCTTTTTGTGATACTTATGGCATGAATGTTACGTGTTTGCGTTTTGCTAATGTGTACGGACCACATATTGATTGCTTGAGAAAGCAACCGCCATTTGTGGGGTACATGATTAGGGAATTGTTTTTTGACAGAATACCAGTTTTTCATTCTGATGGAAAACAGAGGAGGGATTACATTTATGTAGATGACTTGATAGACTTAGCAATTAAGGTACAGTGTAATGAGGGATTTGATTGTGTAAATGTGTCATCCAATACGAATTACTCAGTAAATGAAATGTACGATATTGTTCGGAAGATAATGGGTAAGACAATAAATGCAGAATATGCCGATACCTCTCATTATTGGGTCAAATATCCTCAACTGTATAGTGGAGCATATCCGATCAGAGATGAAATTCTAAACCACGAGGTGAATAAATACTCTCTTTGCGATAATTCATTGGCAAAAGAAAAATATGGTTGGACTCCTAGAATTGGTATAGAAGAGGGGTTGAAAAATGTTATTAACTATGAGGTACAATTGTTGGCAGGTAAGCACTCATTGTATGGCTCTTGATTTGATTTTCTTAATCTTTTACTTTAGCCTCTGTGTACCACTTTTACCTGTGAATATTACAAAATAAATTATAGTTTGCTCAAGGAAATGACTCGATGTGTGCTTGTGATACCTTTAGGGGCATGATAGCCGAAAATGGGTGCTTACTTGATGTTTATAGAAAAAATATAAGTTTATGAAAGAAGTTGAAATAACTTTGGTGGTTATGGGTGATGTGAAAAATCCACATACATGGAGTGGTACACCATATAATATCTATCGTGAATTGATAAAAAAAGGAGTTCGTGTCAATTGTATAAATGAGAATGAATTAATTTCCCCCCTTGAAAAGAAAATTGTAAGATGTTTAAATAAATTTGGTATTATTGCAGATCTGGATAGATCACCACTGTTTTATCACTCAATTGCTAAGAGACTACAAATAAAGCTGAATGAAATCAATGTTAAAAATGTACTTTTTATTTCCAGCCACTGTTTAGATGATAGTTGTGATGAGAGAAAGAAATATTATTTGTATGTTGATGCTGTAAAAAGACCTGTTGTAGAAGCTGGTAGATATAATCGAATAAAAAGATTTTTCATTAAATTATCATTGCCTAAATATGAAAAGAGAGATAGAATGTCTTATGCTCATATGAGTGAAGTTTTCTCTTTGAACGATTGGACGAGGCAATATTTGATAGATAGTTATAAGATACCTGCAGAGAAAATAACCACGGTGAATTGCGGTGTAAATCTGGAACCTTATTATGGAGAGAAAAATTATGATGATAATCTATTACTGATTGTTCTTCGTAAAGGAACCGAGTATTATAAGGGCTTGTTATTACTTATTGATGCTTTTGATATAGTCAAAGAAAAAGTGTCTAATGCGAAGTTGGCGATAGTTGGGACAGATGAGGTGCGTTCTCAAGAGGGGGTGACTTACTATCATAATAAATCGAGAGAAACTACAGTAGAGCTCTTTAAGAGATGTACCTTGTATACAATGCCGGCATTAGCAGAACCCAATGGTACAACTTATGTGGAGGCATTGGCTAATAAGGCTCCCATTGTTGGTCTGAATAAATTCTCTGCACCCGAATTTTCCGGATATGGGAAGTATGGCTTTATGGCTTCGGAAGCTACACCCCAATCGGTGGCTGATGTGATAATAGAGGCTTTAAGTGATAAAGAACGTTTGAAGCGAATGGGAGAAGAAGGCCAGCAATTTGTGATGAAAACATTTACTTGGGAAGTGGTTTGCCAAAAAATGCTTGATTCAATGGTATTAGAGTGACTATTGAGAAACGGATTGATTTATATGTATGAAAGAATTTCCTTTAATATCTGTAGTAACAGTGTCTTATAATGCTATTGCTACCATAGAACAGACTATCTTGTCGGTAATAAATCAAAAATATTCTGCTATAGAATACATTATTATTGATGGAGGAAGTACAGATGGTACAGTTGACATTATAAAAAAATATGAAGATAAAATCTCTTATTGGGTAAGTGAACGAGATAATGGAATTTATGACGCAATGAATAAGGGAATAAGGCATGCGACTGGTAAAATAGTGGGGATAATAAATAGTGATGATTGGTATGAAATGGATGCTTTTGCAACTGTGGCGGATTTATACTTGAAAAAAGGTGATTTATATCTTTATCATGGTGACATTCGATATTGCTTAGGTAAGCAAGAAACTCGTGTAGACAGTCCTAACTTGAATTTGAGTGACTTCTATAAGGGATCATGTGTATTTCATCCTACGGTCTTTGTGCCTTTGGCTGTTTATAGAAAAGTAGGAGTATTTGATACCGCATATAAGATAGCAGGGGACTATGATTTTCTACTTAGATGCTATTTGAATTCTATTAAATTTATGTATATAAATCGGATAATCGCCAATATGCGCATTACCGGGATAAGTAATAGACAAAGAATAATGACTTATGAGGAAGTGAAGACTATAGGTTTGAGATATTATAGGAATAAGTGTAAAGTTCATATAGCTTTCTTCCTAAATTGTTTTGTTTATTATTTGGTTTGTTTGAAACACTGCTTATATAAATAGTAGCAGTTATAAGATGAAAACATCATTATTGAATTTAATTCATATTGTTGGTTTTATAAGTATTTTCTCATATTCAATGCCAATGAATTATCTGCCCGTTTCATTATGTACGGTGAGTCAGTTATTGCTAGTGATATTGGGGAGTTGGAAGTACAAGTTATGTGTTAATAAGCGGATACTTATATTGATACTATATGTTATAGCTGTAAGTTTGTTAAATTCTGCCCGTATAACTTCTGTCACTCTAACTACTTTTATAAGATTTTTGGTTTGTATATTAGGAAGCTATTTTTTTGCGAAATCTTACGAAGGAAATTGGAGGTCATTTATAAAGGTATATTTAAAGATATGTATAGTTTTCTCTGTTGTTTCTGTTATACAGGAATTTGGCTATTTATTAAATATACCTTTGCTTTATGATATGAGTGGATTGATAGGTGTTTCTGATATAAATCTTGATACTTCAGGACCTTTTTTACGTTGTCCATCCTTAACCATGGAACCTGCTCAGATTTCGTTCTTGTTATTTCCTGCTATATATTTAAAGATGTCCGATTTTTTTGATAAAACTAATTATGTGCCTGGGAAGAAGATATACACTCTTATACTGATTGGTGCTTTCTTGACCTTTACTTTTACAATATTCTTATTTATATTACTTGCATTTTGCTATTTCATTTTTAAGCGAATTTCATTGAATAATTTATCTTATGTTGTGGTAATTTGTCTTGCTATGATAGTACTACTGACTAGCGAAAATAATGTTTCAAATAAATTTAGATCTCTATTTGTCGCTTCTGAACAATTACAATCAGCAGACAATCTATCAGCTTTTGCACTAATATCTAATGTGTTAATAGCTAAAGATGCAGCGATAGACAATCCGTTTGGTACCGGTTTTTTTACAACGGGACAGAACTATGATACTTATATCCATCACTATTTTCTGATTACGAAAGATTCATTAGAATTGAATAAGGATGGTGGAGGTGTGATGTATGTAAAGATTCTTTCGGAATATAGTTTCGTAGGTCTCTTTCTATTTTTTATTTTCATATTGAAGTTGAAAAATTGTAAGAATCCAATAAATATCAGTAGTTCGTGTATCTTCCTAATACTATGTGTAAGAGTAGATAGTTATACCAGCTCGTTATTATTCGTATTTCTGTCATTTGTTTGTATTACAGCTTTTCCGAAAAGAAACTCGAATCAGGATAAATTTTCTATAGAAATTAATCTATGAAAAAAATAGCTTTGTTCTTTCCCAGCTTTGAAGTAGGAGGAGTTGAGAAAGTGATGATTGTGCTTGCAAATCGATTGAAAAGTTTGCAATATGAGATTGTTGTCATAGCAAAAGACAGAGGTGTACTCAGGAAACTGTTGTATGCAAATGTCGAAGTCGTGGATTTAGGGAATAGAAGAATTCGTTCTTCTTTGTTTTTCCTAAAACGAATTTTGCAGGAATATGAAGTGGATTGCTTGATAAGTGGACCTGATTTTCCAAACTTTATATCTATCATAGCAAATATATTTTCTCGTAAGAAAGTTAAACTGATTATCACTCAACATTGCTATTTTAATATAGAAACTAAACGGTTAGGAATACATGGCAGGATTTTCCCTTTTTTAGTAAAGCTGTTATATCATAAGGCTGATGTCGTGGTAGCTGTTTCAGACGGCATTAAAAATATGTTGAAACAATTGGGAGTACCTGCTGAAAAGATAATAAGAATATACAATCCGATAGACTTCTCATTGATTAGTAAAATGGCTTGTGACAATATTGATATGGATGAGACTTTTGATAAGTATATTGTATATGTGGGAAGGTTGAGCCATGTGAAGAATGTGTTACTGCTGATACGTGCCTATGCATTATTTCGTGAACAGAACACGACATACAAATTATTAATAATTGGAGATGGAGAAGATAGTGACAATTTGAAGCATGAAGTTAAGCGAAAAGGATTATCTGAAAATGTCCTTTTTACAGGAAGTATGATAAATCCATACCCTTATATAAAAAAAGCATCTTTGTTAGTATTGCCTTCTCTGTCTGAATCTTTTGGTAATATCGTAGTAGAAGCAATGTTTTTAAATGTAACTGTTGTCTCAACACAAACAGCTGGAGTTAATGAAATTAATGGCAATACAGATAGTATATATATGGTTTCTTCTTTTCAGGACGAAGGAGTATTGAGTGATATAATGCTGTATGCTATAAATCATCCTAAGAATCCGGAATTGCTGCAAATGCGAGCTAACTATTTTGATGCGAATTTCATAATAAATGAGTATATCTCATTATTATAACTTCGTCCGTTATAAAATAGAAACGGTTCTTTCCGGTGAAACGGTTGAAAAATTCTGCTTCCGTAATGGCATACCTTATAATTTTTTCAGAAATGGCATCGAGATACGCGTCACAAAATAGCTCCCCGTAATCTCCACCTGTCGTATGCAGGGGAAATCTGTATCATGTTTTTTCAGAGACTTCTTTAGAGAAATCGTACTCGGTCGACGGGATTATGAGAATCTGCTGGCGATGATGCTAGAAATAAACAATTAATAAACATTAAAAAATTAGTCCATTTCGACAATCTTTATAGAAAACCTGCCGTTTGGCAAGTTTCAAATAGGGGATACATCAAAATTGGACGCTAACTAACGATTAAATAATATACAATGAATATAGTCTTAGATAATATAATATTTAGTCTCCAAAAATCAGGAGGGATTACTGTCGTTTGGAAAGAATTTTTAACGAGGCTATGTGTAATTCCTAAATTGAATATTTATCTTATTAATTATACTAACTCTAATGTATCAATACGATTTTGCGGTGAGAATATTAATGAAATTTTAAGAAAAGCATTTTTTTTTCGTTTGAAACGCTATATAAATCCAAGAATCCCTCTAAAAGAACAATTTATTTTTCATTCATCTTATTATAGAACTTCATCCTCAAAATATGCTATTAATATTACAACTGTCCATGATTTTACATATGAATATTTCTCTCATGGATTGAAAAGAATGGTTCATTGTTGGCAAAAGTATAGAGCGATTCGTCGTTCTGATTATATTATATGTATTTCTAATAATACAAAAGCTGATTTACTAAAATTTCTACCGGAAATAAATTGTGATAAAATTAAAGTTGTATATAATGGAGTCTCTGATGATTATTTTGTTATACATGATGAAAATAAGCGAACTTCAAATTTGCCTTTCCTGACTGATACTTATGTTTTGTTTGTAGGAGGGCGCGCAGGGTATAAGAACTTTCAATTAGTAGTAGATGCAATTTTTGAAACATCTTTAAATTTAGTTATTGTTGGTGGTCTATTAACAGGTAAAGAAAGATTTTACTTGGAAGAGAAATTAGGGAGCAGGTATAAATATGTTGGAAATATTTCCAATATACAACTAAATATATTATATAATAATGCTTTTTGTTTATTATATCCTTCTGCATATGAGGGGTTCGGTATTCCTGTTGTTGAAGCACAAAAAGCAGGTTGTCCAGTAATAGCATATAATAATTCTTCTATTCCTGAAATTATAGGAGATTCTTCTCTTTTAATAGATAATTTGTCTGTCAATGATATCAATGAGAAAATATCACTATTGTTAGATAAAAGTGTTAGAGAGGAAATAGTAAAACGTGGATTACAAAATGCTCAACGTTTTACATGGGAGAAAAACAATAAACAAATATATGATATTTATCAGGAGGCTTTTAGATCTAAATTATAATGAAAATTTCTCTTATAACTGTTACCTACAACAGTAGCAGGACTCTTCGTGATACAATAGTTTCTGTGTTAGCACAAACCTATCAAGATATTGAGTATATCATAATAGATGGACTCTCGGAAGATAATACAATAGAGATCATAAAAGAATATGAACCACAGTTTGAAGGGCGTATTAGATGGGTTAGTGAAAAAGACACCGGACTTTATGATGCTATGAATAAAGGTTTTAGAATGGCTACAGGAGAAATTATTGGAATAATCAATTCTGATGATTTAATAGCAGAGACGACTGCTATAGAAAAAATTGTAAGGTGTTTTGAAGCTAATAGCTCTGTTGATGCTGTTTATGCGGATTTATATTATGTTGCTCAAAGTGATACATCTAAAATCGTTCGATACTGGAAATCGGGTAAACAACGTCCTTTTGCTAAAGGATGGCATCCTGCTCATCCTACTTTTTATGTCAAGAAAGTGGTATATGAAAAAAGTGGATTGTTTGATTTAGGTTTTAAGTTTGCTGCCGATTTTGAATTGATGCTTCGTTTGATTGAGAAAGAGCATATAAAATTGTATTATCTACCTGAAGCATTAGTAAGAATGAGATTGGGGGGTACTACTAGTAAGAGTCTTTCTAATATAATAAAAGGTAATATTGAGTGTGTAGAAGCTTTTAGAAAAAACAGAATAAGGGTAAGTTGCTTATATCCTTTATTTCGCTTATTTCCTAAAATTAAACAATATTTCCAGTAAATAGATAAGTACTTGATAGCTTCTTTGTCTCCCTTAGCTTTAACTCATGCCTGTGAACTTCTTTTTGAACTTAAGAACCTCCACTTAAATATTATAATTATATGACAAACGATGAATTATTATTAGGAACGATTAGGTCTTTACGGTTTTTGCTCATGGCTGGAATCGTATTTATTCACTTGAAAATAAAAGTGGTATAAAATAAAATGTTGAGATGTAATAAACACGTGAGTGTTTCGTCTGTGAGATGAAAAAAATGTAGGTCCCTAGCTTCATGCTGTAAAGGCATGATTCTCCTACATTGTGGATTGGAAATCGTATGACGGTACATTTCTGATCTACACCCTGACATCGGAGGTTAAAGCCGATGTGAATTTCCCACTATATCAACTGTCTGTGAAGATCGTTGATATTTAAAATGAATCACAAACTATAATTATAAAAGAATATGTAGGTCCCTAGATTCATGATAAACTCATGAAATCCCTGCATTTTGCAGGTTAGAAATCGTACAGCGGTATATTTCTAACTTAGCCCTCATATTGGTTTAAAAACTGATATGTATCTATATGTGAAATATACCAACTGTCTGTGAGGATCGTTGGTATATTATTTTTTTAGATGGTTAAAGAATACAAAAAAAGAGCAAACTCGCATGATTTCTAAATCTTTCCAGAATCTGTATCGTTATTTGCTGTATGAAACGAAAGTATAGTATTAACGCTAAAAGAATAACGATTATGAAGAAAATTCTATCTTTACTTGTGTTGGCTATTGTAGCCGTACAGTTTTCATTTGCAAAAGATGTAATTACCAAAGACATGAATCAGTTACCGCTTCCGGCACGTAATTTTATTAATGGTAATTTTGCAAAACCACAGATTGCTCATATCAAGATTGATAAAGATATGATGGAGTCTACCAAGTATGAAGTGGTATTGATGGATGGTACGGAAATTGATTTTGACAGTAAGGGCAACTGGGAAGAGGTAAGTGCAAAGAAAGGACAGGTTGTTCCTGTTAGTATTATTCCGGGATTTGCTGTCAATTATTTGAAGTCTCATAATTTTGTGAACGAAGGAGTGACCAAAGTCGAACGTGACCGCAAAGGATATGAAATAGAATTGTCTACCGGACTTTCTTTCAAATTTGATAAGAAGGGAAAGTTTATCAAGGCTGATGATTAACTAAAGATTTGTGATAAATAGACCTAAACAAGAAGATAGCTATGTGGAGATTTAAGTTTAGCGCTTGGGCAGTGGTATTGATGATGACTGCTCTTTCGTTTGGCGCATGTGATAATGACGATGATGATGATACTTTTGTTCCGCCCAGTAATATTACAGAAGCTTTAAAGCAGGTATATCCGGCTGCCCAGAATGTAGAATGGGAGATGAAAGGTGCCTATTATGTAGCTGACTGTTGGGTAAGTAATGACGAACTGGAGGTTTGGTTTGATACCAATGCCAATTGGGTGATGACAGAAAATGAACTGAATAGCATAGACCAGCTGGTACCGGCTGTTTATACGGCTTTCATGGATTCCAAGTATAATGCATGGGTAGTGACGGATGTGTATGTGTTGACTTTCCCACAAAATCCGATGGAATCTGTGATTCAGGTGAAGCAAGGTAGCCAACGCTATGCGCTTTATTTCTTACAGGAAGGCGGATTGCTACATGAAAAAGATATTAGCAATGGAGACGATACAAATTGGCCGCCGACTGAATAGTTTTTAATCATAAAAATCAAAATGGGCTATTTCTATAAAAGGAATAGCCCGTTGTTTTTTATAATTACATTTGTTTATAATCCTTGGCTAATCCTCCTTCACTTGTTTCTTTGTAAAGTGATGGAAGGTCGTGTCCGGTTTGTTTCATTACTTGTACTACTTTGTCGAAAGAGACACGGTGCATACCATCGGTGAAAGCTGAATAAAGATTAGCATCCAGCGCACGTGCAGCGGCGTATGCATTTCGTTCGATGCAGGGAATTTGTACCAATCCGCATACCGGGTCGCAAGTCATTCCCAGATGGTGTTCCAATCCCATTTCTGCTGCATACTCAATCTGTGCCGGGCTACCTCCGAATAATTGATTAGCGGCAGCCGAAGCCATTGCGCAGGCAACACCGACTTCTCCCTGACAACCTACTTCTGCTCCGGAAATGGATGCGTTGAATTTGACTATGTTACCAAACAAACCGGCAGTGGCTAACGCACGTAAAATGCGCATATCACTAAAGTCACGGCTTTTTTGAAGATGATAAAGCACGGCAGGCATAACTCCGCAGGAACCACAGGTAGGTGCGGTTACTATTTTTCCACCGGAAGCATTTTCTTCACTTACCGCCAAAGCATAAGAGAAGACGAGTCCTCTGGATTGGAGGGATTGTTTATATCCGGTGGCACGTATATAATAGGTGGAGGCTTTTCGTCTAAGATTTAGTGGACCGGGCAGTACGCCTTCCGCTTCCAGTCCACGGTGAATGGCATCTTTCATGGTGGCCCATACTTCAGCCAGATAGTCCCATATATCTTCTTCCTCACATTCCTTTACGTATTCCCAATAACTTTTTCCGGTATCTTCACACCATTGGAGTATTTCGGTCATGTTTTCCATACCGTATACATCAGGGCTTTCAATGGTTGGATTATCATTGTTTTCTGCTAGTGTACCGCCTCCGATACTATAAACAGTCCAGTTTTCCTGCACTTTATCATTACTGTCCAGAGCTGCAAATGTCATTCCGTTGGGATGGAACGGTAGAAAGACTTTGGGTTGCCATACAATTTCTACCGGGGCGGTGGGTTGCAAGGTATCTATAATGGCTACATCCGTCATGTGTCCTTTGCCTGTAGCAGCTAAACTGCCGTAAAGGGTTACTTTAAAAGATGCAGCATCCGGATGACGTTCCAGAAACATTTCGGCAGCTTTGCGCGGTCCCATAGTGTGGCTACTGGAAGGTCCTGTACCTATCCTGTATAGCTCTTTAATCGATTTCATGACTGATGATGTGTTT
>USSR01000053.1 GCA_900557355.1 uncultured Bacteroides sp. | reverse complement strand
AGGTGAGGCGGCGCGGTATACATATGAAAACGTTGTTCGTGAGGGCGATAATTGGGACCCGAAGAAATATATGGAACAAATATCCGCACCGGAAAATCTGAAAAGAGAAAACGGAATATTAAGTTGGGATGCTTCAAAATATGCAATTTGTTATTTGGTAATTGCGAACGATGAAACTGTACAAATAACCAAGGAAACGTCTTGTAATGTTGAGGAAGGAAAGACATATCAGGTGAAGGCCGTTAGTGAGTATGGGTCTTTGAGTGAACCTTCAAAAGAGTGATGACAATTAAAACTTTAAAATATGAAAATGATAAGTAAAGTATTCAGTTGTATGTTGGCTTTTTCTTCTCTGTTGGGGAATGTGGAAGGACAAAACATCTATAGAATATGGTATGACAAACCCGCTTCTTATTGGGAAGAAGCACTCCCGGTTGGTAATGGACGGATTGCAGCAATGGTGTTCGGTGACCCTCAACTGGAACAAATACAGTTGAACGAAGAAACAGTGTCGGCGGGCTCTCCTTACCAGAACTATAATGAAGAAGCAAAAACGGCTTTGCCGGAAATGCGCCGGTTGATTTTTGAAGGAAAGTACGAAGAAGCGCAGAACATGGCGGCAACGAAGATTCTTTCACAAGTGGGGAATGAAATGCCTTACCAGACAGTGGGTCGTCTGAATATCCGTTATCAAGATCACAAAAAAGTAAATAATTACTATCGTGATCTGGATATAAGCAATGCAGTAGCTGTGACTCGCTACGAAGTAGACGGAGTGGAATTTACCGAAGAAACATTTGCATCATTTACCGATCAACTGGTTATCAGGCATATCAAAGCATCCAAACCGGGAACAATCAATTGCGAACTGTTTTTTAATACCCCGATGAGAGATCCGAAACGTAGTATTTATGGAAAGAAAGGTTTGCGGCTGGAAGGTATTACGCATGGCAGCCGTTATTTTCCGGGTAAAGTGCACTATTGTGCCGATTTGGATGTGAAACATAAAGGTGGGAAAGTGATAACTGCCAATGACACGTTGCTTAGCGTTCAAGGAGCCAGTGAACTTACATTGTATATCTCGATGGCGACTAACTTTGTCAACTATAAAGATATATCGGGCGATCCGTATCAACGGAATAAAGCTTATTTGAAAAATGCAGCGAAAGATTATAGTAAAGCGAAAGCCGCTCATATTGCTGCTTATCAGAAACAATTCAATCGTGTAACTTTGGATTTGGGTGAAACTTCCCAAGCCAATAAGCCGATGGATGTACGTATCAAGGAATTTTCTTCATCCTATGATCCGGCATTGATAGCATTGTATTTCCAGTATGGACGTTACTTATTGATTTCATCTTCACAGCCCGGATGCCAGCCCGCCAACTTGCAGGGCAAATGGAATCATAACCCGGGACCTCCCTGGAGCTGCAATTATACAACGAATATTAATGCTGAAATGAATTACTGGCCGGCGGAAATCACTAACTTGGCCGAACTTCATAAACCATTCATCCAGATGGTACGTGAATTGAGCGAGAATGGGCGTGAAGCTGCCAGTCGAATGTATGGTTGTCGTGGCTGGGTGTTGCATCATAATACGGATTTGTGGCGTATGACGGGTGCGGTGGACCGTCCTTATTGTGGGACATGGCCTGTGGCTAATGCATGGCTTTGCCAGCATTTATGGGACCGTTATTTGTTTTCCGGTGATAAGAAGTATTTGGAGGAAGTATATCCGATGATGAAAAGTGCTTCGGAATTCTTTGTCGACTTTCTGGTACGCGACCCGAACACGGGTTATCTGGTTGTCACTCCTTCCAACTCACCCGAGAATTCTCCGCGCTGGATAAAGAAGAAAAGTAATCTTTTTGCAGGAATCACAATGGATAATCAGTTGGTTTTTGATTTATTTTCAAATACATGCGAAGCTGCCAAAGTGCTGAACGCAGATACTGATTTTTGTGATACATTGAAGAATATGCGCCGGCAGTTGCCTCCGATGCAGGTAGGGCAGTACGGACAATTGCAGGAATGGTTTGAAGACTGGGATCATCCTAATGATCGTCACCGGCACATCTCTCATCTTTGGGGGCTATATCCCGGTTATCAGATTTCTCCTTATCGTTCTCCGGTACTCTTTGAAGCGGCAAAAAACACATTGATACAACGGGGAGATCCTTCTACCGGTTGGTCAATGGGATGGAAAGTTTGTTTCTGGGCCCGTATGCTTGACGGGGACCATGCTTATCAGTTGATAAAGAATCAGCTGACTTATGTCAGCCCTGAAATACAAAAAGGACAGGGAGGCGGAACGTATCCTAATTTATTCGACGCGCATCCACCTTTCCAAATAGATGGTAACTTCGGTTGCACGGCTGGTATTGCCGAAATGCTGGTGCAAAGTCATGATGGTGCGATTCATCTGTTGCCTTCGTTGCCTTCGGAATGGAAGAGCGGGACAGTGAAAGGGTTGCGTGCCCGGGGAGGTTTTTTGATTGATGAATTGACCTGGAAGGGCGGTAAGCTGGTAAAAGCTGTGTTACGTTCGGAAACCGGAGGCAATCTGCGCCTGCGCTCTTACTGGAAATTGGCTGCTGAAGGAGCATTGTTGAAACAGAAGAAGGAAGAGGAAGCGAATCCGAACGCATTATTTAAAGTACAGCAAATCTCACGCCCGATGATTAGTGAAAAAGCGCCTTTAAAAGGAGTGGCATTACGTGATACTTATTTGTATGATGTGGATACACGCGAAGGAGAGGTGATTATTGTTACAGTAAAATAAGACATTCTATATAAAAAGTCCACGCTTTTGCATAAATAATGAGTGGAAAACAGATGTAAAAGTGTGACTTTTGTAACATCAAAAATGGAACAAATTAATCAAGATAATACTATGGATGTACAAAGACATTTATTTTTGAGAAGATGCTTTGCGTATATATGTTGCTTGCTCTTGTGCTTTATAACGGCGACAACAGTATATGCACAGAAGGTATCTGTGAAAGGAACGGTGGTGGATACCAACGGCGATGCTATTATTGGTGCTAGTGTGAAGGTGTTGAAAAAGTCCTCCGTCGGTACAATTACCGACTTGGATGGAAATTTCACTTTGTCTGTTCCCGAAGATGCAACAAAGTTGGAAATTAGTTTTGTAGGAATGAAATCAGTTGTTGCGACTGTGAAACCGGGCAAACATCTGAAAGTTGTGTTGGAAGAAGACAATCAGACTTTGGACGAAGTGGTAGTGGTAGGATACGGAACCTCACGTCGCGGAGATTTGACCGGTGCGATTTCTTCAGTGAGTGAGAAGGTTTTGAAGGATATTCCGATAACTTCTGCGGCTGCGGCTATTACAGGAAAACTGGCAGGTGTGAATGTAGTGGCTACTGATGGATCGCCCGATGCAACAATCCAGATTACAGTACGTGGTGGTGGTTCTATTACCCAGGACAATTCACCGTTATATATTGTTGACGGTTTTCAGGTGAGTAATATCAATGATATTCCTCCCGGTGATATTCAAAGCATTGATGTTTTGAAAGATGCTTCTTCTACCGCCATCTATGGAGCTAAAGGTGCGAACGGCGTTATTCTTGTTACTACAAAAAGCGGTAAGGCGGGAAAAACAGAAATCTCATTCAATGCTCACTGGGGTGTCAGTAATGTGTATAATCTGACGGGGGTACTTTCACCTTACGAATACTACTGTTATCAGAAAGAACTTGATCCGGGCACCTCTCTGACCAGTAGCATTAATTCGATGTATGGACGTTGGGACGACCGCAATATTTATCGTTCGGTAGAAGGCACGAACTGGCAGGATAAAGTATATGGAAACACCGGATTCAAACAAAGCTATAACGTTGGTATAACAGGAGGAACGGATGCCACATTGCGTTATAATTTGAGTTATACGCGGGATGATGAGAAGTACATTATGCTCAACTCCAATTATGTGAGGGATAACTTGAGTGTGAAGATGGATAAAAAGTTGAGTAACAAATTGAAGTTTGAGTTTTCCAGCCGGTTGACTAGAATGGTGATTGACGGTGCGGGTACCAATGGAGGTAAATTGAGAGATGCCGTTCTTTTCTCGCCAATCAACAGCCTTGCAAGTATAGATGCGGGAGATGCTTTGGGGGGTGAAATTGATTACTCGGATGATGCATTGTTATCATCATTGAATGATCCTGTATATAATACGGTGAATGAGTATAAGAAGCAAAACCAGTTTTCTATGACTTATAATGCCGGCTTTAACTGGGAAATTGTTAAAGGATTGACTTATCAGCTGAAAGGTAGTTACGCATACACTTATAATTATACCGATAATGTCTGGTTAAAGAAAACCGGAGAGTCGAGCTCCAATGCCGGTCAGCCCGTAGCCAAACGTACGGATGAGAAAGGTGCACGATGGAACTTGCAGAACATATTGAGTTACCGGTTCTCTCTGAAAAAGAATCACCGTCTTGATCTGATGGCCGGACATGAAATGGTGAGTAATTACAGAAATCAGATGATTGCCTCATCCAAATATTATCCTATGGATTTTACGGCGAGCGAAGTGTTGGCTATGTGGAACTATGGAGAATCCCAACCAACGTATACCACTCTTGGTGAACCTTCTCGTACGGCATCTTACTTCGGTCGTTTAAACTATGCTTTCAAAGACCGGTACATGTTCACTTTTACAGCCCGTGCCGACGGAACGAATGTGTTCGCTCCTGAAAACCGTTGGGGGTTTTTCCCGGGTATGGCATTGGCATGGCGCATTTCCCAGGAAAAATTTATGAAGCAGACGGAAGACTGGCTGGATAATCTGAAACTTCGTGTGAGTTACGGGTCAGTTGGTAATGCGCGTGTCAATTCATACTGGAGACAGGATTATAAAATGGAATCTTCTGCCAATAGGCAATATTATCTGAATGAAACAGTACAGAGTGCCCTGAAATTGCAGAACACCTTGCGGAACGAGAATCTGACTTGGGAGACGAAGTTATCCTCTAATGTGGGAATAGATGCCAGCCTCTTTAATAGCCGTTTGAATGTGACGGTTGACTTCTATAATGATATAACGAAAGATTTAATCTTACGCATGGATCTTCCTTCAAATTCGGGATATGAATATCAGTATCAGAATGTAGGCCGCAGCACGAACAGGGGAGTTGAACTTACGCTTAGCGGAACGATTATCAATAGTAAAGATTTCTATCTGGGCGCTAACTTCAATATATCATTCAATAAAAATATAGTGAATAAACTGGATGGAACGGCAACCGTATTGAGTGCGCAATCCAACTGGCGACCGGATATCGGCTCTGATGATTTTCGTGCTATTGTAGGTCAGGCGGTAGGACAGATTTACGGTTTCGAAGTAGAGGGCTTTTATTCTGTAGACGACTTTACGTTTGATGAGAATACGAAAAAATGGATACTGAATGAAGGGGTAGTAGACGACAGGGCTTTGTTCTCTAACGACCTGCCTAACTTTGGTCCGGGCTTTATCAAACTGAAGGATCAGAATAATGACGGTGTGATCGATGCGGATAATGACCGTAAAGTGATCGGTAGTGTACAGCCAAAGCATATTGGCGGATTCGGGCTGAATGCTGCATGGAGAGGGTTTGACTTGGCGGCAATGTTCAACTGGTCATATGGCAATAAAGTATATAATGCCAATAAGATTATGGCATCCACTCATACGAATCGTAAATATAATAATATCAGAGATTTTATGAGTTTGGAAAACCGTTGGTCGATTATTGATCCGGAAACGGGTGCCAATGTAATGTATGGTAATGACGCCAATCCGGAACGCTTTGTTGAAATCAATTCCAAAGCCTCTATCTGGATGCCTATGATGGGGCGTACGCTTGTGACGGACTGGGCGATTGAAGATGGTTCTTTTTTGCGTTGTAGTAACCTGACGTTAGGGTATACGCTTCCGGTTACTGTGACTCGTAAGCTAGGAGTCAAGAACCTGCGCGTGTATGCTACGGCCAATAACCTGTTTTGCTGGACAGCTTATTCCGGACAGGATCCTGAAGTGAGCACACAACGTTCTACCCCTTTGACTCCGGGTGTGGATTATTCTGCATATCCGAAAGCGCATTCTTATGTATTCGGTCTTAATGTTACTTTTTAATACTTGAAAAATGAAAATACAGAAACTATTTTTAGCGGTTTTATCCTCCTCTGTGTTATGCACCTCGTGTATGGATAATTTTTTGGATACCGAAAGTCCTTCTATTCCAAGTGATGAGAATCTGTTTAAATCGACCGCTCTGACGGAAGCAGCCCTGATGGGTGTGTATGCGACAATGACGGACACCTATATATATGGTCAGAAACTGTGTGTCAACTGGCAGGGAGCTTCTGACGTGGAGGTTGGTTCGGGTGCGTTTTCTACGGAAAACTATAATTCGACACTTCGTGATGAAGGTGCTGGCAATTTTTATGACGATAATTATAACCGGAATACCAGATGGGACAAACTTTATTATCTGGCAGAATCCGCCACTACTATCGTAGATGGTATACGTCGGTCACCGTTGATGCAATCTACTTCGGACAAGGCTGCCATGCGTAGATATTTAGGAGAGGCATTAGCACTAAAAGCGTTAGGCTATTTTGAATTGATCCGTTATTGGGGAGATGTGCCATATAAAGAGCATGCGTCTGAAAGTGGATTGGGAAATGTCTATATAGGAAAAGTGGATCGTGATATTGTTTATAATTATATCATAGAGGATTTGAAAGAGGCAATTGAATATCTGCCTTGGATGGGAGAAGAATCATATACGGTAGAACGCATGAATAAAGGTTTTGCCAAAGGACTGCTGGCAAAAGTAGCGCTATTTGCCGGAGGATGGTCTGTACGGGATGGAAATCAGTTTCCGGACTTGGATGTGGAACATCATCCGACCATTCCGGAAATGAACGGATATTTCGTCGGTCGCCCTAAGAATTGGAAAGATTATTATGAGCTGGCTGCCAAACAGTGTGCGGAGATTTTGGGAGCGACTGATAATCCTCATGAGCTTGATCCCAGTTATGAGAATATTTGGTCTACTGTCAATCATCTGGAATACAACAAGTATAATGAAAACCTGTTTGAAGTCGCTTTTGGTGAAGGACAGAATGGAGATGTGGGGGCCACGATGGGATACAACCTGAATAGAGGGGTTTTTAATACCACCCAAGGTATGGGAGGGGCAGGATATGCGGCTACTACTGCTTACTATTTTTATTCATTTGATCCGGCAGACACCCGTCGGGATGTTACTTGTGTTTTCCAGGAATATATCAATGAGAATGGAAAAAATAAGGAAGTTATTCGCTGTAATCCATTAGGAGTGGCTTGTGGTAAATGGCGTTGGTATTGGATGACTGATAATTATATGAAAGTCCGTTTCCCGAAAGCTAATTCACGTATTGCTACTGGTATCAACTGGATTTTGATGCGGTATTCAGATATTTACCTGATGTTTGCGGAGGCTCAAAATGTATTGACAGGGCCGGATGCAGTTAGTCCGATTGCCGGTATGTCTCCCCGACAGGCTTTGGAAAAGGTTCGTGAAAGAGCATTTGGTACTGGTGCTCCCGAAATCACGCAGTATGACGCGGATTTCTTCACGGCTATTGTCAATGAACGGGCATGGGAGTTTGGTTGTGAATCTATTCGTCGTCAGGATTTGACACGTTGGGGATTGTTGGCGGAGAAAATAGAAGAGATGAAAATAGGTCTTTGTATGTTGTATGACTACAAGCCGGTGACTATTTTCGGGAAGACTTATCAAGTGGATGAAATACCGAGAAAAATCTATTATAAATATGAAGACTCTGATAATCCGGAATACATTGATATGTCGTCTGTTAACTTCAATGAGGATATGGGAACCGGTACTGCTTCTACATCAAAAGGACAGTATGAGTGCAACTGGATCAGTATGCAGGTGACATTGAATAAGGATGGTGATATAAATGCAACCCTGAATACTAATTATGTGAAAACAATGGCTAGAATATTGGTTTGCGGTACAGGGCTGAATGCGTCTTACGACTATTCGAATTTGTTTGGCAGGCTGAACTGGGGCGGTGAAGCCGAAGCGGAGTTCCGTAAATATTCTGTTGGTAATGGAGTGTGTAATTATCGCCATGTATTCGCTATTTATTATGAGGATGTCAATAAGACGCAAGGGTATGTTTCTAATTCGTATGGTTATAAATAATTAATGGCAGGAAAAAATGAAAAGACTAGTTAATAGATTATCCGGAGCATGCCTGTATGTACTATTGGCTTTGATAGTGGGTATGTTTTCCTGTGAGGACGATGCCAATGACTGGACAGTTAATAAGAACTATGATGCTTTGTTCCGTCCGTTGACGTTCGATAAGTCGGCTACCGATGCGACTTCGGTTACATTAAGATATTCGCAGATTGTGAATGCAAAAGTCTATATTTTTGAGTTTTATACGGACAGCTTGGAGTTTAATGCGGAAAATTATGTAAGGACAGATACGATTCTGAAAGATACATTGACTGTATTTTCAGAGAGTAATACGCCTATGAGGGTGGAATATCGTACTTTGTTTCAGGAGTTCAACGGTTCTACGCAATATTCTGTTCGTATGAAAGGAGAAGATGCGCAGGGAAAGGCAAGCACTTATGTCAGTGTAGCATTTAAAACTCCGGATGAGCAATTATTTACCGGAGTGGAAGTTACAGCTAATTCCGCAACCTTGACATGGGAAGAAACGAACAGAGTAACTCATCTGACGTTGGCTCAAATGGTGGATACGAAATATGGTGAGGAAAAACAGATTGATTTGACTTCGGAAGATATAGTGGCTTGTTCAAAAACACTCTCCGAATTGGAGAATGGAGCGACCTATCGTGTTCGGATTTATAATAATGATGCATTACGTGGTTCGTATGTATTCAAGACACTGGGATTGGGTGGTAGCGAAATCCTTTTTGTGGAGGCTACGGAAACCGGAGTCATTGATTTAAGTACATTGTTATCTAATTTTGTGAAAGAGAAAGAATGTAGCAATGTAACTGTCCAACTTACTCCGGGGGCGGTGTATAAGGTAAGTGAACTAAAGATTCCGGGATTGGATAATATTTTGTTTACCAGTACGGAAGCTAATGAAAATAATCGTCCACAGCTTATTGTGACTAATAAAATATCATTGGCTTCTCCGATACAGTCTCTGTCATTCGAGTTTGTTTGCCTGAATGGAAATGGCGAGGCCAGTTATATGACGGATTGGAAAAATAGTTCTTATGCCCAGTCTATTTCATTCACAGGCTGTGCTATACAGAACATAAAACGTACGCTTGTACGTATTAGCGATGGAAGTGGTGTGTTCATGACGGATATTACGATCGATAACTGTGTCATATCCGAAGTTGGTACGGACGGATATGGAATGATTAATTTCGGAAAAAATATCGATCAGTTGGAAAGGGTTTCTATAACGAATAGTACATTGATTAATATTGGTGACCAGTTGATGGACGTGAAAGGGGGAATCGGTGATGTGATATTGGAAAATTGTACTTTCTATAATTCTATGGATGCTAAGAAGGAATTGCCTAAAGTTTTCCGTTTCGATAATGCGGCAAGTACTCCGCCTTCTCCGAAATCTGCGACAATGCGGAATTTGATTTTCTCCGGTCCGAACAAAGGAAAGAAAATGAATAGTGGAAATGGTGCTTATGACATTTTGAACTTCTCTGATAATTGTTATATCACCTCCGACCTGCAGGAAGGCAATAACAGGTTTGAAGAAATAACGAGAATAAAACAAAGCTCGGATGACTTGTTCGTTGATCCATTAAACGGTGATTTCCATATTAAACCGGGAGCCGGGTTCGCCGGAACGGGTAATGCTGGTGATCCACGTTGGTATTAATTGATCCTATAATTGTTAGGTATAAAGAATATCATGAAGAATATTGTATTATCAATTTTATTGATGAGTGCCTGTGCAATGATTTATGCACAGGCGGACTCATCGCCTTATCAGGCTATTGTAGCTGTTGATGGTAGTGGAGATTATAAAACGGTTCAGGAAGCAATCAATGCTGTACCTGACGGACAGACGAAACCTTGGTTGATTCTGATAAAGAATGGCTTGTATAATGAGCAGGTGATTATCCCTAAGAATAAGCCATACGTACATTTAATAGGCCAGGATAAGGATAAGACCATTATTCATTTAAACTTGAATGTTGGTAGTAAACTGACCGGTAAAGAAATAGGTGGAAAAACAGCTTATTGGGAACACTCGGTTCATAATCCTTCCTCTCCAGTTTATAAATACGAGGGATCGGTAGTGGTGGTAAAAGGAGACCACTTTTATACGGAAAACATTTCGTATGTGAATGACTGGGGAGTTTTATCAGATAATGGTCCGCAGGCTTTGGCTATGAATAGTCAGGCAGATTGTGCTTCCTTTTATAATTGTAAGTTCCGTTCTTTTCAAGATACTTGGATGACTGCCAATAATGATGTCAGTCGGCACTATGTGAAAGATTGCTGGATAGAAGGCGCGGTAGACTATTTTTATGGTGGTGGTGATGTGTTGCTGGAAAACTGTACGCTTTATAATGTACGGAGTGGAGCAGTAATAGTGGCTCCTTCCCATAAAGATGCTAAATATGGTTATGCTTTTCGTAATTGCACTATAGATGGAAACAGTGAAGCGGCTGACGGACGTTTGAAGTTGGGGCGTCCATGGCATAATAATTCGAAGACGGTGTATATCAATACCATCATGCTTATCCCTGTCGCTGATGAAGGATGGACGAATATGGGAACGGTTCCCGGAATTTTTGCCGAATACAATAGTCGTGATGCACAGGGTAATGTGTTGGATTTAAGTAAACGCAAAACGGAATATCAATATAAAGACCGCCAAACCGGTAAGGAAGTATCGGGTACCTGTCAGGCAACTATAACGAAAGAGGAGGCGGACAAATATACGTACGAAAATATGATTCCGGGTAATGATGGCTGGAATCCGCGTATTATGATGGAGAAATTAGGAAGTCCGCGCAGTCTGGTTTATCAGCAAGGCACTCTTAAATGGAATCCTGTGAAAAATGCGATCGGATATATTGTATATGATGGAGAACAGATTCTCGGGACGACTACTGATACCTCTTTTCCGGTGTCGGAAGTGAATTATGCTTTGAAGGTATCTGCCGTGAATCAATATGGAACGCAAGGTAAAAAAGGTGTATTGTAATTGAATATAGAAAACTGGTAAGGAAAGGGGAGGTGCTTATGAGGCATCTCCCTTTCTTTCTTTATATTCTGTAGGAGTGACTCTCATGATTTTTTTGAAGCGCCTGCTAAAGTACTTCGGGTCATTGAAACCGGTCATATAAGCAATTTGGGAGAAACTGTATTCACTTTTTTCAATTAGCTGGGCGGCTCGTTTGATGCGCATTTCACATACGAAATCTACCGGAGTCAGCCCAACAATGGATTTTAATTTTCGGTAGAATACCGTACGGCTTAACATTAGTTTGTTGGCGAAGTCGTCGATGGTGATATCTGTATTATCCATTTGTTCCTCCATAAACGCCATTACTTGTTGCATGAATTGTTCATCGTATGGAGTCACTTGAGGTTGTGAAGGCTCCCACCCATTTATATGATCCTCTTCTTGAGTATGCTCTGACAGTTTCGATAAATATAGATCTTGTAGCTGTTTACGTTGACGGAGCAGCGACAAGATTCTGGTTTTTAAGTATGTAGAGCTGAATGGTTTGGTAATGTAGTCATCGATACCTTGTTCCAGTCCTGCTATCCGATCATCTAAAGAAGATTTTGCTGATAGTAATATAATAGGAATATGGCAGGTGTCATGATCGGCTTTGATTGCTTTCACCATGTCTAATCCATCCATGACCGGCATCATAACATCACTGATTATCAGATCCGGAATGTACTGCTGTGCATATTTTAATCCTTCTTTTCCATTTGTTGCTTCGAGAACAGTGTAAGTCTCTGACAGGATATTCCATAGGAAATGACGTAATTCATTGTTGTCTTCGACAATAAGAATGGAAGTTTTTTCATCCTCTGCGTCGGTTTTATTTTCATTCTTTGCGTATGCTGCCTTGAAGGATGTACTATCCGAATCTTCTTCAGTAGCTTGTATCGTCGGTGAATTATTGTCACTGTCGGATAAAATAAATTCGGCTTGTTGATCGTCTGCAAATGCTTTTTCTTCCTTAGGAAGTGTGACAATGAATTCACTTCCACTTCCCGGCTCGCTTTTCACTTGGATATTTCCGTGATGTAATTCTATTAATTCGCGTACCAGTGAAAGCCCAATGCCGGATGAGGGCTGCAGGATATTGTATTGTGCCAGTGTTTCAAATCGATAAAATAGGGATTGTTGCTTTTCGGGAGCAATGCCAATGCCTTCATCAGATACGGAGATGGTGACTTGCTCCGAACCTGTTATCATATTTACCGTTACTTTCTTCCCGTTCGGTGTATATTTGAAGGCATTTGAAAGTAGATTGAAGAATATCTTTTCAAATTTGTCACGGTCTACCCATGCGTATATTTTGTCTGTATTAGTTTGAAGTTGGAAATCAATTCTCTTTTCTTTTGCTATAAGGTGGAAGCTTTCCATTATCTTCTGTAATTGGGAAACGAGTTCTGTCTTTTCTACCAACACTTTCATCTTCTTATTTTGGATTTTGCGGAAATCCAGTAGTTGATTAACCAGACGAAGCATACGTTCTGTGTTTTTATGTACCAAATTTAGATGTTCCCGAACTGTCGGAGAGATTGCTTCATGCGCTAGAATTTCTGATACAGGGCTGGATATTAAAGTTAAAGGAGTGCGTAATTCATGTGAAATATCAGTGAAGAAGCGTAATTTGATATTGGATAAATGTTGTTCCAAGTCAACCTGATGCCGCAAACGGTAGATATAGAACAGAATGTATACAATGATAGTAGTGAATAACACGAACATGACAATATAGAATAACCATGCCCAGTATGTTTCCCAAAAAGTGGGTAAAACATGAATGGGGAGAGTGCGTATATTATCGGTCCATACTCCGTCGCTATTGCTGGAACGGATTTGCAGTTGATATTCTCCGGCAGGTAAATTTATGTATGTTGCAGAGCGGTTATTACCGGCTTCGTTCCATTCTTCTTCCAGGCCTTGCAGACGATAGGCGTATTCGATGGCATCGGGATTTACATAATCAATGGCTGCAAATTGAAAGGTGACATTACGTTCCGAAGGATTTAGTTCCAGTTCTTTTATGTCATCAAGCGCTACATGAAGTTGACTTCCTTGTATTTTGAGTCCGGTAAATACAATAGGAGGTACGTAAGAACTTTTTTTCATTTGTTCTGTGTTGATTTCAAGTATCCCTTGATTGGTTCCGAGAACGATTTTCTTTTGACTGGTTAGTGTGGGAACTGCTTCAGTGAGATTCAGTTCTCTCTGAAAGTAATTACTTCCATAATTCTCAAATGTTCCTTGTTGTGGATTGAATTTGGATATGGAGTTTTCGGAGATTACCCATAATTGTTTTTGAGTATCTTCGAGCATTGAAAGTACCAAATCAGAAGCTAATCCGTCTTTGATTGTATAACTTTTGAATTGTATATCTTCCGTGAGCAGATTTTTAGAGATAACCTGGCTGATTCCTCCGGTGAATGTTATTACATAAGTGTTTTTTCGACTGTCAGTAAATATCTGCATGACATCATTACTGCTAAGGCTGGAATCTACATTAGGGATACGGTTGCTGTGATAGAACTTAATTTCTTCAGGCTGATCGAACTTATTGGAGAATGTAAGTAAACCATTGGTTGTGCCAATCAATAACACTCCGTTGGGGGCTTCTGCGATATGTCTTATTTTGAGTGAAGTAGAAACAGGATAGTTTTTCAGCCGGTTGCCGCTATGGATAAAGTTGGTAGAACCATCAGGTGCGTGTGATAATAGGTTGAGGCCACCTCCATAACATGCGATCCATATATTGTCATGACTATCCTGAATAATACTATAGACACTATTGTTGCTTAAACTGTATGTATCTTGTGGCTGATGGACGAATTGTTGTAAAAGATAGGAGTGCTCATTTTTCTTCTTTAGAAGGATGAGGCCGTCTTTTTTGGTTCCCATCCATATATTTCCTTGTTTATCTTCCATAAAACAGTACACACTTTTTCCGAAAGTAACCTCTTGAGGGGTGATTATGCCCTGTGGAGAAAGGTAGCCTTCTAATGTCCCATCCGGACGGTAAATTCTGACGTTTCCCTTTTTGGAAGCAACCCAGAGACGTTTCTGTTTGTCGGCAAGAAAAGCACGTATTTCCAATCCATTGTCTATGGGACGTATTCTGTATTTATTGGGATAGAAAGATATTTTGTCTACGCCCCGGTCATTGGTAATCCATACATTCTGTTGCCGGTCGGTATAATAATAGCGAATAGAGGGGGCAAATAGGGAAGCGGGATTATTTTCATCTGCAAAGTATAGTTTCAGTTGATTACTGTCGCGGTCATAATAGCACAAATGCCCTTTTTGAGGACTCATCCATAGTGTGCCTTCATGGTCTTCAAAGATCATGTACCGGTTGTCGCGTTCATATTGGATTAGGTTTTGTATAGGAGCTGTGAAGTGCTGCTTATCTCCTGTTTTCAGATTTAGCTTTATCACACCGGAGGTATTGGCAAAGATCCAGACTTCTCCGGTTTTGTCCTGATAAAAGAAATGAGCTTCATTGGATGGCTGGGTGGCTGTTTGTATATTAAAATGTTGGAATTTTTTCTTTTCTGTATCGTATGTTATAAATCCGTTGTCAGTTCCTAAGCCGATCTTGTCATTAGAAGGGGAAATGGAAGATATGGAATAGATATCTGTGACAGGACATGGTAACTCCTGGAATTTTATATTTCCGTTCTTGGGATCATATATTGCGATTTTTCCGGAAGTTGAGATAAGATATATTCTCTTATTATATTCTTTGACCATTTTGAACGGATAATCGCTGTTGATTCGTTTTTTCCCGATGATGGTTACTCCCTTATCTGTCATGATCCATTCGTCCCCGTCGGAATCTTCGTAAATGTCGAATATCTTGTTTCCTTTTAAATTTTGGTTGAAACTGCTGTATAAAATGATATCTTTTCCTTCTTTGCAGGTTTGCTCATTGATTCTGAAAGCATAACCTTGTTCGCAGGTGATCCATGTAATCCCTTTATTTAAGGTATAGATATTGCTGACTGTGTTGGTCTGTTGCAGGGATGATTCAATAGGAAGGAGTATGTCAATAAACTTCTCTGTCTGAATATCAAATAGATATGCACGGTTATCATAAGATTTGCACCATATATCTCCGTCTTTGCTTTCTGTAATATAAGAGAAACGGTTAGTCGTTAAAGTACAGCCGTCTCCCGGAAATGCTTTGTAATTTTTAAATGTGTATCCGTCGAATTTGTTCAGTCCATTCCAGGTGGCGAACCAAAGAAATCCTTTTTTGTCTTGCATTATATTCACTACTACTCCTTGCGAAAGGCCACTATTGACAGAGAAGTGTTTAATCTGGCAAAGAGGTTGAGCTGCTACAGTCAGACTGGTGTATAAGCATAAAAGGAAAACATAGAGTGTCTTCATGATATTATAAATTATGTGTAGAGCAAAAATAGATAAAACTGGATTAAAAAGGAAATATAAAACCGTGATTGAACATAAAATGCACGCTTTTGCATATTTAATCCACCTGTCTATCCTCTATCAAGCACAATTATTACCCTATAAGGAGAGAAGATACCTCGTACTTTTGTTTTGACAATTAGAACTGGTAAAATTTTAAATGAAAACTATAAATGAAACGTCTATTTATTTGTGTAGTGGGACTTGTTATAGCCGTAACCGCATGGTCTCGTACCTTTAATATGAAGGAGCTTGGAGCTGATCCCCGAGGTATTGAATCTTGTACGGAGTTAATAAACCAAACGATTGAAAAAGCATCTTCTGAAGGTGGAGGAACTATTTATTTCCCGGCAGGTGTTTATTTGACAGCCACTATCCACATGAAAAGTAATATAACTTTGTATGTGGAGTCCGGAGCTGTTCTTCGTTTTTCAGATCGTTTTGAAGATTATCTTCCTTTTGTGAAGATTCGTTGGGAAGGTACAGTGATGAATACTTTGTCTCCCCTGATTTATGCGCATGATGCGGAGAATTTGACTATAACCGGGCGTGGAACGTTGAACGGTAATGGATTCAAATGGTGGAGCTGGGAGAAAGAAACACGGGAGCTGATTAAAAAGAACGGAGGAAAATTGCCTGCTTTGAATAAACTACAACGAATGTGGGAAGAGGCTAATGAAGATCTGGAAATTTCGGATTATTATAAACCTTCTTTAGAGCGTCGTATGTTTCGGCCTCCTTTTATTCAGTTTTATGAATGTAACAATGTGTTGATAGAGAATGTGAAAATTGTCAATTCTCCTTTTTGGACCATAAATCCGGCTTTTTGTGATAATGTAACAGTGCATGGAGTGACGATATATAACCCTTCAAAAGACCCAAAAGGTCCCAATACGGATGGAATAAACCCTTCTTCTTGCCGGAATGTGCGTATTTCTGATTGTTTTATTAGTGTGGGGGATGATTGTATTACAATTAAATCGGGGCGTGATGCTGATGGACGGAAATATGGAAAGGCATGTGAAAATATAACGATAACTAATTGTGTTATGCTTTCCGGTCATGGAGGGGTAGTTATTGGTAGTGAAATGTCAGGCGGTGTAAGGAGAGTGACAATTTCTAATTGTGTTTTCGATGGTACGGATTCCGGTATTCGCTTGAAATCTTCTCGTGGGAGAGGAGGAGTTGTTGAAGAGCTTCGGGTAGATAATATCGTCATGAAGAATATTCAGCGGAATGCCTTCATCTTTGATTTGTTCTATGATAAAGAATCAAAAGTGGAACCTGTCAGTGAACGGACTCCTGTTTTCCGGAACATTCATTTGAGTAATATCACAGGTTCTGATATCAAGCAAATTGGTTATATTAAAGGGATTGAAGAAATGCCTGTACAAGGTTTGTCCTTTTCAAATATTAATATGAAGGCAGAGGTTGGATTTATAGTTGATATTGCTGAGGATATTCGTTTTGATAATGTGGATTTCTCTTCGCAGACTGGTTCACCGTGGCAATTCAGTAAGTGTAAGCAGATTGTTCTGAATAATGTTAGATCGAAGTATCCTGTAAACCAACAACCGATTGTTACTTTTGAAGATGTCGATAATGCTATTATTAATAATTGTTTTCAGATGACTCCTGTGAAGGATTTTTATAAAGCTAATAACAGTCATATTATTGAAGGACATAATTATTGGAAAAAAGAGAGTTTTAAATAAACAGGAACTATCATATTATTTCTGTTGAATTTTATTGTTGGGTAGATATGAGAAGAACGATATTACATCATCTGTAATATCGTTCTTCTATTGATTAGAGTTGTTTATAATTTACTTCTTATCGTTTTCGCGAATCTCCACCCGGCGGATCTTACCGCTGATTGTCTTAGGAAGCTCTTCTACAAACTCGATGACACGTGGATATTTATAAGGAGCAGTCACTTTCTTTACATGATTCTGCAATTCCTTAATCAGTTCTTCTCCGGCACGTGCTTTATAGTCTTTGGATAGAACAATCGTAGCTTTTACCACCTGACCACGAATCTCGTCGGGTACTCCGGTAATGGCACATTCCACAACAGCCGGATGAGTCATTAATGCACTTTCCACTTCGAATGGACCGATGCGGTAACCGGAGCTCTTGATAACGTCGTCTGCACGACCGACGAACCAAAGGTAACCGTCTTCGTCTTTCCAGGCAACGTCACCGGTATAATAAATACCATCGTGCCAAGCTTCGTGAGTGCGTTCCGCATCCCGGTAATATTCTTTGAAAAGTCCGAGAGGTTTACCTTTGCTGGTACGGATCACAATTTGTCCTTGCTCCCCGGCTTCAACGGAACGGCCTTCATGGTCAATCAAATCTACGTCATATT
>USSR01000052.1 GCA_900557355.1 uncultured Bacteroides sp. | reverse complement strand
TGCCTGTATTGCTTTTCCGTGTATGAAAGAGTAGTCGAAGGTATTTCCGGCAATTTTTAATCCTTCCCACTCGTCGCTGCTGCGTCCCAACTCCTTTCCCGTTTGCTTGCGGGAGAATTCGGTTTGAGCGCCGCAAAGAGAAATGTCATATAGATAAGGTACGCCCGGATCTTTTGTTAAATCAAATCCGGCTTCAATAGGAGTATCGATGACTGCTGGTCCACTGATACGGTCGAAGCCGTTGATAATCAGTATACGTCCTTTTTCCTTCTTGGCTTTATAAGCAGCAAGAATCTCGGACGGAAAACTTTCTCCCCCCCGATTGGCTGCGGTTACTTTAAAAGAGTAGACAATACCCGGTTCTATTTTGGCTGTATAAGAAGGGCTGCTGACACGTACGCCATTATCAAATCCTCCGCGTCCGATGCGGGTATAAACAATGTACTCACGTGGTTTGGCTGTAGGTTCCAGTTGATCCTCCTCACCCTTCCAGGAGAGTTCCAATGTATTCTTTTTATCGCCGAAGCGGATGGAAAAGTTGCTTACGGGAAGTGGTTGCACTACATAATCCTTGCCATGCTGATTGCAAAGGTATTGCAGAATAGCTTTATAAATGGAACGTCCTACGGTAAACTTAAAGTTGGGGTCGTGACCGAGGCGCATATCGGCAAAGTTCTGATGTGAAAGCAGTTCGATGATAGTAGAAGGCACTGCCGGAAGGCGGGTTTCACTATAATTACGGTCCCATAAGCTACGGCGTGTCCAGTCTATGGCATAGTTGGAGCGGATATCCCGCTGGAGTTGGGTGAGTATGATATCGGAAAGGTCACGCGAGGCATACCGATTGGTACCACCAGCAAGCAATCCTTTATTGAATTTGGTAGTATAGATGCCGAGTGTTCCGACAATTTTGTCTTCTTTGCTGGTACCGGCATCGCTGTGTAATGCCATTGCCATTTCGAAGGGTACTCCCAGTCCTTGCTCTTCTGGGTTGAAGATGGAACCTCCCGACAGATAATTAATCATTTTGGAACGAGAGTTTATATCATCGGACATATCATCTTTCCCTTCACGTCCACTATAAACGGGGTAGGGCATACCTGCCCATTGTGCAAAATAGCGGGAGCCTTCCAGATATCGGGGTAGTCCGCTGGTTTCTCCACCACGTGCGATATTTCCCATTCCTCCACCAAAACGTACGGCATCGGCACAGACAACGCCTTTTTCTTTGCTTTCATTACTTAGTACTACCATGCCGTAATCGTTTTTGCCTTTATCAAAAGCAAATGTTCCAAGATATACCCAGGTGCCTCCTCCGATTTGTTGGTTCACTTTGAATTCAGTGACACCTCCGTTGTGAAATACGAGATATTTGGCATCGCTTACACTGTTTGGCAGAGTTTGATAAGACACATATACGGCATATTCCCCCGTTTCAGGAATGTCAGGCACCCATTCGACAAAAGCCTTGTCCTTTTTCTTTTCGGTTTGGGCATAGCGGGCTGTCCCGGTAATGAAAGGATTTTCGTTATCTTGATATACTCTTTTCTGTTGGGCAAATCCTGGTTGGTTTGTCTGTTGCCAACGTGCTTTCCGGCTTTTGACTTCTAAATAGAGGGAGCCTTGTCCGCCATATCCATTCAGGCTTCCGTCATTGTCGACGATGACTTCCTGTTTTTGTGTATCCCGTTCACGGGGGGTGAATACATTGGCTCCGGCATTTTCCAGCATGGGTATGAGGTAGGGTAAAATGAATGATTGTGTGAACTGGTCTTCTGTTGTACAAAACAGGCGTGGACGTTGCCATCCCCATGTATTTTTGTCGTTGATATAATATTTTCCATGACTTTGCCAAAGGGCGATATGTCTTCTTTCCAATCCACGGGTAATTTCGTATGGACGTGAGATGCGGGTTACCCACGGATTGCTTTTGTATTCCAGCTTATTAAATAGACGTGTTTTGTCTTCCTTCCCTTTCCGGTAAAGATTTGGAATGAAGTCTTCAATGCTTCGTCCGTTTGCAAAAAGGGTTATTTTGAAATAACTTACCGGTCCTGGCAAGATTTGTCCCAAATGCCGATAAATGGCATCTACTGTTACTGGTCGTAAGGGCTGGTAGGCAAAGCGTTCGTTTGTATAGATGAGCAACCTCTTTTTTCGGAAGTCGATACGGAAACTGTCCAACTTGCAAGTACCTATATTTATCGTATTGGTGGTATATTCTTTAAAGAAAGCTTGTAGCCGTTCTTCTACATTTTGTTCGATTTCTTGTGCCGGAAGAAGTGTTCCATACAACAAAAGTAAGATGCTGGTTAGAATTATTTTTTTCATACTTATGGAATGTTCAAGTTTGTAATGTCTGCTTCTATGTGGCAGTAGTACATACAAAAGTACATAAAAGAAGATTGCATTGTTTATTGAATTGCTTTCTTTTTGATATATTTTGCAAATCTGTATTTCAGAAAACGTTCCCGATGATTTAGTTGTAAATTATTTGGTTTGGTAAAGATTCGGTATTTGCAATGTTGTTGAATTCATACATAATACTTATGAAAAAAATATAGCATTGCTTGGTTGAAAACGCGCAGACAGAAATGCATCCTTTTTTTTTATCCTTACATTTTTTCATGAAATCGTTTCCGATGATTTATCCCTGTTTCTTTGAACAACCTGTTTCAAATCCTTAGTTTTGTCTTGCCAGCCAGTTTCCGGCTGTAATTGTATAATCACTAAATTACCAAAATTTATGCAGAAAAAGACACTACTCCCTCAATCAGTTCACAAATTAAAACGAATTTGGATATTATGTTTGATAAGTCTGTGCATTGCACCATTAAATGCGCAAACTTTATACAAAATTGAGATGCCCAATTACATCCTGCAAGCATCAGGCACAAACACAGAGACTTTGTACATCAAAAACAAGGAATCTGAAAACCTGATTCAACTCGGAAAACTAAAGTTCGGATGGACACCTGCCATCACAATGGAAAATACATGCAGTTATGAAATCATTGAAGTAAACGGATATCAGGCCATCCGCGCCACCTACACTTTTCCTTCATCTGTACCTTCTTCCATTACACTGACCGGAACCTTCATTGCACGTCCCGACCGGGTAGACGTCCAATATTGGGTTTCCGGTGTTCCTACCGGATATGTCACCAACTGGGGAGGCTCACAATTTCGCTTCATACTCTCCAACAAGGCAAATACCCAAATATTGCCAGAGGCCAAACTCGGCTTATGGCAACGGGATGCGCAAGGAGGATTGCCCATTGAAGCCGCAGATTCCAATTTCTTCCCATTCCTCGTAAAAGATAAAATAATATGTCTGGCCTATGGTCCTGAGAATAAGGCTAATTCCAGTTGGAAGGACGACTGGTACAGGCATACCGTCTTAATTGATAATAAAGACGGTTCCTATTCCACGAAGTTCTCCGTACTGGTGGCTTCTTCGGACTGGCCGTACGAAGCCATCTGTGCCCAATGGAAAGGACGTCCCTTTGCATTAACTCTCAGCACCGATAAACCTTACAATTGGTGGGAAAATGCATCCGGAACATTAAGTGTAAAAGCAAATCTGGCCAACACTTCCCAAGAGAAGAAAAATTGTACACTCAAATATTGGATCAGAGACTATGCCGGAAATTATGTTGTCAATGAAAGCCGTTCACTTACTTTAGAAGCCGGTCAGCTACAGGTCTATCCCATTGAGTTCACCCCCGAAAGCGAAAGAGAAATCTACTTTATAGAGGCTTCCATCGAGGATGAAACTGGCAAGGAGCAAGTATTTCACAGAACGAATATAGGGCTCCTCCCCCCACACGAATTCACATCTACTTCTGATGAAAACATCATGGGACTTTCCGCTTACTGGGCTATCCCCGACTCTACAGAATTGAAACGGTTACTCAACAGAATGGGGGTCAGATGGGTAAGAAACGGAATTAACAGCAGTTTCAAGGATATCGAAGCAATGTATCATAACAATATCGACTGGACAAAAAAGTGGAGTGATATAGAACGAGATAAACAAATCCGAACCTGCTTCCAAGAAATAGTGAAGAACGGAAACAAAATTTGGGAGTTTGGCAATGAACTGAATATGAGTTCTCCTGATATAGGTGGAGCCGGTGAAGGTATCGGAAAAGCACTATTGGCCGAGTCTTATGTGAAATGGTTAAAAGCTATCCGCAAGATACAGTCGGAAAAAACGGAATGGCAAAAAATTAAAATTATATCTTTCGGTTTTGCCGGTACTGACGAAGTATTCCTGGAAAAACTCGTCACACTAGGAGGTTGGGAATTGCTGGATGGAATAGCACTTCATCCAGGAAGAGGTAACTTTACTCCCGATTATCCTGTAACAGTTCCATGGAATGAATTTGAGAAACCTTCTTCAGGATATCAATACTGGAATTACTACGGTTCCATCCGTATTCTCAAAAACTTCATCAAAGCACATGGAAATGATAAAGATTTATACCTGACGGAAATCTACGCACTTGACTTTCCGAACCATTCATGGAATGACACTTCCCGCGAATCAGCCGAGAACGTGGTCCTCTCATTTGCACTTGCCGCTGCTGAAGGAGTAAAGAATGCACTCTATTACCAGCTATTCAATTCAGTATGGAACAATCAATTAGGCGTGAGAGAAGACAACCGTGAATATTTCTTTGGTCTAATCAACCGCGATCTAAGTTTCAAGCCTTCCCTCATGGCCTACTGCAATATATCCGAAGCGTTGGATGGGGCTCGTTTCAAAGGATGGATCAAGTTTAGTGAAAATAATCCTTTCAGCAAAGGAATCATGTTCGATACGCCTAAAGGTCCTATGAGTATTATTTGGGATAGAATAGAAGGCGATATACTTCCACGTCCCAATGGGAACAGTTCTCCGGAACCTTGGATCAGTTCATGGAATATACAAACGGAACTGACTTTGCCCTGCAAAGAAGAAAGCATTACGGTATTGAATGCCATCGGACAAAAAGAATCAATCCCGGTGAAAGACCATAAAGCTACAATAACTCTAACTGGAGCTCCTGTTATTATTTACGGCATGGATGCCTCTCAGATGCAGCTTCACGGAGATGCCCCGACCAGCATAGAGAACCTTTATGTCAACGGGAAAGATATACGAATAAGTCCCAATCCAGTAAAGGATCGATTGTTCATCAAAGCTAATTTTCATTCGGACATCGAGCAAATGCATCTCTATATATATAATGTAATCGGGCAGCAGATTGTAAGTCAATCAATTCCTGTATCAGGTAATACCTTGGAATACAGCATAAACGTGACCGGAATCAATGCAGGAATCTATTACGCAGTCTTCGACATAAATGGTGTCGAACGCATAACCAAGAAGGTTATCAAGCAATAGAACAGTTTATATTATCCTTAAGATAGAAGTGTTACACAAAGCAATCTTTTTGCTTGGCTAACACTTCTATCTATCTTGTGGGTCATGCCTCATATGCCTCGGTGTTAGGTCACTTTCTGAACCATTTATCTGCAAACTTCACATACTGTTTCCAGTCATATTGAGTGATGTCGTGCCTGCCAGAACGAATGTGGTAGGCGATACTACCGTCTTGTAGAGGAGTATCGCTTGGAGGCATCTCTTTGGCATCTAGCCCCTTTGCTCCGAATATAAACTCATATACCGGAGTAGCATGTACTCCGGATAGGAATTCTCCTTTAGGGTCGGCCCATTGGTCTTCGGTGGCGCTGGTAATATAAACTGGACGTGGGGCTAAAAGAGCTATCAACTCATGCTGGTCAAAAGGAAGCGTGTTCTCTTTGCTGTTGTATTTCCGGAAGTTGCGACAAAACCAATGGGGAAACTGTTGGTTGATGGCTTGAATGGTTTCTCCGATTGCACGTCGGGAAAGGGCGGCCCCTCCGCAACCGGAGCAATTGGAGATAATCATAGCAAAACGTTGGTCTGTGGCTCCTGCCCATAAGGCGGCTTTACCATGCCGTGAATGTCCGAACACGGCTACTTGGGATGTGTTGATATCTTTGTCTGTTTCGAAATAGTTCATCGCACAGCTCATGGCCCATGCCCACGCGGCTATGGTTCCCCATTCGTCGTTAGCCGGATGATGTTGTCCTTTTTTGTAGAATAGAGGGTGAACTCCATTTTTAAATGCATCATCAAAATCGGGGTCAATGTCTCCGCGATAGATTGTGGCAAGGGCGTATCCGTTTTCCATTAGCATCTCAATGGGCCATCGGGCAGCTGCAATGCCTCGGGGAGGCAGTCTCTTCCATAAAAATTCTTTTTGTTTTTCGGGAGTTGGATAGGATATACCGGGATCTAGGCTGATGGTATGGTTACCTTTGAAGTTTAATCCGAAGAATAGAGGAACTGCTCCTGAACGCTTGTTCGGAATATATATGAGGACTGTAAAGTAGTGTTTGTCACTTTTTGTCAGGTAAACCGAAACTTCCTTACGTGTAGCTATACCGCCTAACGCATTTTTGTCTTCTGTCAGAATTTTGAAGTGCATATCTTTCGGATGTTTAGGTGCTTTGCCGAACATTTCCGTTTCGAAGAGCCGGAGTAGTTCCGGCCTGCGTTTTTGGTTCCATTGTTTCAGGGTATTTATAGTGCTTCCGTTTTTCATTATCAATGGATTAGGTAGGTCGTAATTCGGAATGTTTTCTTCTTCATAATTTGCTTTAGAAGCAAGATATCTGAAGATAGTGTCTTTAGGAAGACTTTCAGCCAACACCGTAAGTACAAAACACTGTAAGAAGCACAATATTCCTGTAATCTTTTTTTGAGTATTCATAGTAAATAGTTTATATTATTCTTAATCTTTTAAACTTTATGGTATCCTTGATTAATGATAAAGCTGAATTCGTGATGCATCTATTCCGTATATTACGCAAGGAGCACCAGTCAATTCTATAGTTACCTGATTATTGGTAGTAGGCACTATCTGTTTTTGTCCGATGGCATTCAGTAAGGTGACCTCTGGAACATTGCTTGGCAATGTCAGTCTCTTTTTTGTTTTCCATGAGCTTACCCAAGGTTCCGGAAAAATATCTCCGTTGGGATGAGTCAGAATATTTCCTTCTGTCCTGTCCCAAAGTACAGCCATGCTTCCTCGAGGAGTATCAAATAAAATTCCTCTGCTGAACGGATGCTTTTCGTCCATCCGTATCCAGCCTTTGAATGTGGCTTTATCCAATACTTCAGCCGTGTTGCAAAAGGCCATCAAAGAAGGCTTGAAGCTTAAATCTCGGTTGATCATCCCAAAGAAATACTCCCGGTTAGTGGCATTTACTCCTAAATGGTCGAACCATACGGAGTTAAATAGCTGATAGTAAAGCGCATTCTTTACTCCCTCTACTGCTGCAAGCGCATATGATAATAATAAATTCTCCGCCGCCTCGCGAGGGGTGTCATTCCATGAATGATTGGGATAATCAAGCGCGTATATTTCGGTGAGGTACAAATCTTTGTCGCCTCCATGCTTTTGTATGAAGTTCTTAACTACTCGGATAGAACCGTAATAATTCCAGTATTGATATCCGAAAGCGGGCTTCTTGAAATCTTCCCAAGGAGCGATTACCGGAAAATCAGGTGTAAAATTACCTCTGCCCGGATGCAATGCGATTCCGTCCAGTAAGTCCCATCCTCCTAATTCTACAATCTTTTCCAGGAAGACCTCATCTGCACCTGCTATTCCGAATGAGATAATCTGAATGTTCTGCCATTCAGTTTTTTCTTTTTGAACTTTGCGTATGGCTTTCAACCACTCTATATATGCTTCGGCCAAACTAGCCTTACCAATGCCTTCACCGGCACCGGCAATGTCCGGTGAACTCATGTTCAGTTCATTGCCAAATTCCCATATTTTGTTCCCATTCTTCACAATCTTTCGAAAAAAGGAACGTATCAATTCTTCCCGCTCTGTATCTTTCCATTTCTTCTTCCAGTCTATGTTATTGTGAAATGTGGCTTCTATGTTTTTGAAACTGCTGGTGATTCCGTTACGTACCCATCGGACTCCCATCCGGTTTAATAAACGTTTTAGGTTCATGGAATCGGGAATGGCCCAATAGGCTGAAAGCCCCATAATGTTTTCATCGGGTGTGGCTTTAAACTCATGAGGAGGCAATATAGCCAGGCTTGTCCTCGAGAAAATCTGTTCTTTTCCGTTTTCATCTTCAACGGAGACTTCTACAAAATAAATTTCCCGTTCCGTATCTGCCATAAATTCAATGGGATGAACTTGTATTTCTCCTGTTTTTAAGAAGCACTTCTTGGAGTGATTCACTATGTAATTTCCGGCATAGTCGCGGATCCAATACTTAAGTACATACTTCTGGTGAACAGGTGACGTATTGATGATTTTAGCTTGTACGCCGATTGGGGCAGTTGCGTCCTCCCACCAGTTATAGACTTTATCTGTGGTGAGTTTCAAGGCAAACGGACGTTTCTGCCATTTTGCACTGATAGCTTCGTAAGGCCATCCATAAGGAGGAAATAGGATTGAAAACTGAGTGAAATAGTTGCCGTCTTCCTGACGGGATAGAATCGTATGTTTGTAGTCTTTTCCTTTCCAATTTGAGTCGACTTTGTTATCGGCTCCATAAGTAAGGCAAAGCAAGCGGTTTTTAATCAAAAACGGGAATATTTTGGCATCGGCTGTTTCTAACGGAAGTCCTCCTTTAGCATCCCGCTGCCATATCCCCAATTTAGCTTCCGGAAGTTTTTGAGTACCGGCGTTTTCGGGCAGGCAGAAACGGAACTGACATCCTTTCCAGTCAGCCTTATACTTTTCGGGAACTCCTGAAAGCAAATACTGTACGTCCACCCGGTCTTGATGCACTATGAATGTACCTGTAAGTTTCATCGAAGTCGGTACTGATGGAGGAAAAAAATAATGGATACGAATGGCACTTGCCCCATTCACCTCAGTTATTTCATATTTACAATTGTTTTCGAGTTCCAGTTGAGGCCACTGGCCAAGTTTCAGCTCGCCAAGTTGTACTAATGTCTCCGATTGTTTGTTTTGCAACAGCAACCTTCCTTTATCTTTGGATGCTACTCTTAAAATATAATTGGAAGATTCAATCTTATAGTTTGCCAGCATTTCTATGGGTGCTATACAGAAATTGATTATTAACAATAGTAACCATTCTCTTTTCAATTCGGCAAATGAAATGTTATATAAAAGCTTATACATATCTTTATTCTTTGTAAATTATAAAATTTACCCCTGCTACAAATATTATGTGGCAGGGGCAATTTTTCATAAAAGTGGATATCCACGATTAATCTTTCATGAACTGGCCTTCTTCGGGTACCTGCAAGGGAGTTACATTATTTTCACAACCTAAATAACCGTTATTTTGATTAATGTGTCCATTGGTGTTGGCTCTGATATCTTTGTTAGGAATAGGCCATAACATGTGATGAACACTCATGGTGTATTCTGCAAATCTGTTCTTTACACCTTTGTTATAGAAATTGTTATGTTGACTGATCCAGTCGAACCAGAAATTGTATCCGGCATCTTTCAAGTTGCTGGCTCCCTTTGGACCACATAAGTTTTCCATTTTGTAGGTACGTCCGTTGAATATTTCACAAGGTTTACCTGTCAGTGCGTATGTATAAGCGATACGAACCAATGTAATGTGACGATGTTCTTCGTAATAAAGTTCACGTGCACGTTCGTTCAGAATTTCACCGATATTGATGTTTTGAGCAGTCAGCGGATCGGCGCCTGCACGGTTACGGACTACATTCAGCATATTGGCTGCTTCACTCAGATTATCTTTCCAATAATAGCATTCGGCAAGCATCAGGTAAACTTCGGCACTACGCATCAGGTAAATAGGGCTTGAACCACCTTTCCATTGACCGCTACCTGCTGTCGGATCCGGAATATAAACTTTGTAGTGCGGCCATGAAAACCAGCAGCGGATTGAATCACCGCAAGACATATTCACTGGTTTTACTGCCTTCTTTCCATACCAGGGATCATTAGCTTTCTTCAGGGCCGGGTCATTATAAATTAGGTCTTCCATACGTCTCCAGCTATCGTGGTTGTATCGGCCACGTAAGTCATTTTTCTCCTTCTCTGTCCAGATGGTATATTGGAAGTAGTTGGTGGGGCGTACACGGGCAATGCCTCGTCCATATGTTTTGTTCACGTCTTCCACAATGCCAGCTGTAACGTCTTTGCTGTCGGGAGTGACGGCGAAACCTGTTTTACCACTCGGAGTTTTTACTACGTTATTATTCCACATAGGAACACAGTTAGCCATGATTTCTGTTTTTGCAGAACCTGTGCCACTGGCATTATTCGGTTCGGATACACCATATAATATACCTTCTGTGTTGGCCGGATCACTTTTGGCTTCTACGCTATGCAGATCAAACATCAGGTTGGGATGATTGTTTTTAGTGGAAGTAAAACGGTTGACCATCAGTGGGTGCTTAGCTACGATTTCATTTCCAACTTTGATAGCATTGTCGAATTCTCCCAGTGACATATAGACTTTCATCAACAGTACTCCACAGGCTGATTTGGTGGTGTGTCCACGGTCTACTTGTTCGGGTACCCATTGGTATGCAAATTCCAGTTCTTTTTTCATACGACGCAGGATGCTCCAACGGTCACATGTATTAAAATCATACCGTGGGTATGTGACTTCGACATCAATGAAGGGGACATCCCCGAACTGGTTGATCAGTCGCCAGTATCTGTAACAACGCTGAAAGTAACCTGTGCCCAATACTTTATTTTTTTCTGCTTCATTGACGAATTTAGTATCCTTCATACGTGAAAGCACTACATTCGTATATTTTATCTGATTCCAGTTTTCATCCCAATTATGCTTTGTCAAATAGGAGTTTTCAGCTGTAGTAAAATTGGCATCCGGCATTAATTGCCGGTCCATATCTTGTAAAGGACCTGCCTTATCAGTCGTTCCGCTGATGCAGAGATCGGAGAAGATAAGTTCGCAGGTATATCCGCTTCCATTTCCAAAATATTCATGACGCATGGAACGTTCGGCAGCTGCCAAGGAGGTGAGTAGACCATCAGCGTCAACATATGCATTCTCAGGAGTAAGGAAAGAGAGGGGTTTAGGTTCCAGCCAACTTTCGCTGCATCCGGTTAGTAGTGCTGTGCATAAGGCAGCACTACTGATAGTCTTAAATATTCTATTCTTTTTCATTGTTTTTTCAAATTAGAGTGTAAAGTTAATACCAAAATTGAATGTTCTTCCCATTGGGCTGTTCGATTCAGGATCCCAGCCATCGTAATGAGGAGCAAAGACTGCTACATTATGAATGGATGCATTGAAGCGTAAATCTTGGATACCTACAACTTTTGTCCATTTTTGTGGCAGGCGATATGAAACAGTGATGTTGTCCAGACGGATGAATGACTTGTTTACATAGTGTGTTCCCAAGTTCTTTGAACCGATACGTGCATAGTTATTGATCGGATTTTCCGGTGTCCAGTAAGGCTGGTCGTAACCGCAACTGATAGAAGCATCAAAGTTATTGTTGGCAGCATCAGCATATGATCCGTGGTGTCCCCATAAAGAGTACAACATGAATGAAACATCCAAATCGTTGAACAATTGGAAATTGTTACGTAATGTCCAGCGGAAGCGGGGAGTCGTATATTTCTGATGTCTCTTGTCATCCTGATCCAATTTCCCATTTTCATTGAGGTCCAGATATTTAAAGTCACCCGGCTGACAACCATATTTTGCAGCTTCTTCAGCTTCATCTTGTTGCCATACACCATCGCCTACATAATTCCAGATGCGGTCCGGATCTTCACCGATAAACCATCCGTTAGTGATGTCATCGTCTTCTACCTGCCCGATAATATTACCTTCGGCATCAAGAATATTCTTCATATTACCGTACAGGTGCTTGATTTTACGGCGGGTGGGGGGAAAGTAAGTATAAGTGTTTAATCTTACGACGGTTGAGTGAGAAGTTACCTGTAGCACTCCATTCAAAGTTTTTGCGTCTCATGATGTTGGCATTCAATGTCAATTCAAAACCTGTATTTTGGAGTTGTCCCATATTACTCAATACTTTGCTAAATCCAGTGATAGGTGGAATGGCACGGTCCATTAGCAAATCATTGGTCATTTTCTTGTATACTTCGATAGAACCACTTAAGATATCTCCGAAGAGTCCGAAGTCCAAACCTATATTATATGATTTAGCACGTTCCCATTTTAACTTGCTATTTGGCATTTTTTTGTTCAATGTATAAGTTGTGGTATAAAACTTACCACTTCCATCGATCCAACAAGTCGGATTAGAAGTCAGTTCTGCGAGAGCGGCATAGATACCAATGTCTCTATTTCCATTTTCACCCCAAGAGAAGCGTAATTTACCATAACTTAGCCATGAGGAGGTTTTCTTCATGAATTTTTCTTCTGTGAATACCCATGCCAAAGCAACGGCAGGGAATGTAGCACGTGGGTTCATCATACCGAAAGCTGAGTAACCGTCACGACGAACAGAAGCAGTCAACATATATTTATTGCTAAAGGAGTAGAAAAGACGTCCCATCAAAGCGTCACCGGTAGTGTATTGGTCAGTACTTAATGCAGTAGGATTGTTGCCCAAGTGGATACCATGATAGCCTAACGCGTCACTCGGATTGTATCCCTTGTTAGTACTCTTAGTCATCCAACTTTGTGATTTTTCGGCGTTGACTAGGAAAGTAGCTTCTACTTTATGTTTATCGAAGAACTCATATTTCCAGTTGAAGACATTGTCTACCTGCCAGTTGAAGGCTTTATTATGCTGGCGGAAGGAGGAACCACCTTCTCCTGCCCAAGCATCATTCTTGGCTGATTTGTGCTCAAAACTTTCGTTCCAGGCCAAGCGCGGAGTAAAGTTCATCTGGTAAGAGAAACCGAATGGTAAATTCAGGCGTCCGTAGATAGTTCCGTCCAGATTCATGTATACCTGTTTCTTATCTGTATATTTACGGTCATAGAATGGGTTGGCGATGGTGTTTGAACCATTAGGATAGTGCTGGTTAGCACTTTCTGGATTGTTAACATCATTACTACAATACGGAGAAAACCATGTCAAAGCTTTAGTATCGACAGCAATAGCACTTTCGTCACGGCTGGAGAAGTTCATATTCAATCCCACTGTGATATACTTGCTGACATTGGATTCCAGATTCAGGCGGGTAGTGAAACGGCTAAACGCATCACCATCTTTGATACCTTCATTGTCCATATAGCCAATGGACCAATAGTATTGGTAATCTTCACCTTTTTTGCTAATGCTGACGTTGTAGTTTTGTTGTACTGCATTGTTTAACATCAAATCTTGCCAATTGGTTAGTTTACCATTGAAATAATTATTGATTTCAGGGGTAGATAGGTCCAGACGTGACAACCATTTCGTTATTAGTTCTTCTTCTGATACAGACGTAACTTTATCCTTCTGGTCATAATTGTACCAGTCTACTTTATCTATTCCATTAAGCTTCCTTGGATCGGTATACATTCCCGGATATTGTTCAAGGTATTCATCCGTTTGCCTACCGATTTCGTATGCTTGACGGAAATCAAGAAATTGCTCGGCGTTTCTGAGTTTGCGGCTCTTAATAGGAGTGACTAATCCCCAACTTGTATTGACGTTAATCACAGGCTTGCTGCCTGCTATACCTTTCTGTGTAGTGATAGCAATGACTCCGTTTGCTGCTTTTGCACCATATTAAGCAGCAGAACTGGCATCTTTCAGTACGTCGATTGAAATGATGTCGTTGGGGTTCAATTCGCTAAGTTCGCCATTATAAATAACTCCGTCTACAACAAGTAACGGTTGTGAACCGGCTTTTAAAGTACCTTTACCACGTATAAGGAAGTCGCCGCCACCTTTTGCTTCGTTGTTGACTGAGATGTTCAGACCGGCAGCATTAGCACGCAATAAGTCGTGCATATTACGGGGCATTTCTGCTTTTAAGTCGGTCGGACGAATGTTTGAAATAGCACCGGTTAAATCCTTCTTTTTAGCTGTACCATATCCGATAACTACAACTTCGTCAAGTGCTTGAGCGTCTTCCTGCATTGTAATGTTCAGATTGCTTTGCTGCACTTTGACTTCCACATCTTTGTATCCGATATAAGAAAGAACCAGTGTTTGGCCGTTTTTTGCGGTAATGGTAAAGTTACCATTCATATCTGTGATGACACCGTTATTGGTACCTTTTACCATGACAGTAACGCCAATAAGGATTTCTCCCTTGTTATCTACTACATGCCCTTTTATTGATATATTGCCCGTTTGTTGTTCCATAGCAACACTATGAATCTGCGTTGAAAGGGATGTCGTAATAAAGGGCTGACCAGCTTGTACTGTGCCAATGCCCAACAAAGCAGTCAGAACTACTGATTGGGCCAGACGATAGCATCGTGTGTGACCTTGCTGCCACATGCATGGATGTGATAAATTGTTTTTCATATAACTGAATAATAATTAGTATTTAGATATTTATTAGGCTTTTACTGATTGCAACTTTATGATTTTCAACCTCAAAATTGCTGGATAATAATGTTGTTTCTATTCTGCTCATTTTAGATTTGTTTTATGTTATATATTGAGTTACACATGCAAATCTCTGAAATAATATGATAACTTATGCAAAGAATGATGAAAATCATCGGGAACGATTTTGTAGGTTTTTAATGTTAATAGCTTGTTATATAGTTGATTATTCCTATATAAAAACATACTTTTGCATACCTTGCACAGAAAGATGGTTAGCTTTAGTTAAGGAAAACGTTCCCGTCGATTTTGCAGATAATGATTCTATATTATTCTATAATATTGTGATATTTGTCATGTTGTTGAACTTTTAAGTAATTAATATGATGATATATTTATTCCTTTTTTGTAAACCTCGTCTACAGCGAACAATCTTATTGTCAGTTTTAGTTTTTTATTCTTTAGTGCTGTGTGCGCAGTCTTTGGATTATGAAAGAATGAACCCTCATCCTCGTTTATTATTAACGCAAGGAGGAGAAGAAGCTGTGAAGAGGTCAATAACATGCTTCCCATCGTTATTGAAGGTTCATGAGCGTATTTTGAAAGAATCTGATGAGATACTCATTCAACAAATGGCGGAACGAGTTATGGAAGGGAAGCGGTTGCTGGGTGTTTCCCGTTTGGCATTAAAACGGATTTTCTATCTTTCATATGCCTATCGCATGACGAAGGAAGAAAAGTATGCTTATCGTGCGACACAAGAAATGCTTTCGGTAAGCCGTTTTCCAGATTGGAATCCATCTCACTTTTTGGACGTGGGAGAAATGGTGTTAGCATTATCCATAGGTTATGATTGGCTTTATGAGTATTTGGAACCGGAAATACGTTCTATAGTACGTGACGCAATTGTAGAAAAAGGTCTGGATGCCGCTGCTCCTGATGAATGGTTTTACAGAGCGGTATCTAACTGGAATTCTGTTTGTAATGGTGGTTTATTGTGTGGTGCGCTTGCAGTTTTTGAGGATGTGCCGGATAAGGCAAAAAAAATTATAGAGAAGTGCTTGTTGACTAATCCTAAAGCTTTAGTGGCTTATGGACCGGATGGAGGATATCCGGAGGGCTTTCATTATTGGGGATATGGTACCAGTTTTCAGGTGTTACTTATTGCTGCCCTTGAAAGTGCATTGGGGACAGATGCCGGGCTATCCGAATATCCCGGTTTTTTGGAATCAGCTCGCTTTATGGAATTTATGACAGCTCCAAGTGGCGAATACTTTAATTTTTCGGATGCTGTTAATGGAGTGAGATGTAATATGATGATGTTTTGGTTTGCTAAGAAAATGGGGGATTTATCTTTACTATGGTTAGAAAATCAATATTTAGAGGATCCTTCAGTTAGTTTTGCAGAAGATCGTTTATTGCCCTGTCTGTTGATTTTTTGTGCTCATCAGGATTTGAGTAATATACAACCGCCTTCCTGTCGTTTTTGGCATAATGGTGGAAAGACACCGGTTTTTATTTATCGTGGCGGATGGAATAGTAAAAAAGATAGCTATCTGGCCGTAAAAGGAGGTTCTCCCTTAACTTCTCATGCGCATATGGATGCCGGTTCGTTTATTTATGAAAGGGAGGGAATACGCTGGGGGATAGATCTCGGTATGCAAAATTATTTAAGTCTGGAGAGTAGAGGAGTAAATTTATGGGATCAGTTTCAAGAAGGCCAACGGTGGGAAGTGTTCCGTCTTGGTAATATGGCACATAATACGCTTACGATAAATAATAAGCGGCATTTAGTGAATAGTTATGCTCCCATAAGCAGAATATATAAAAGTGAAGATAGGAAAGGGGCAGAAGTAAATCTTACAAGCGTTTTTGCTGATGATATGGAAAAAGTTGTCCGCATCATTTATCTGAATGAAGAAGATGATCTGATTGTGAAAGATGAACTGGTTACGGGAGAAAAAGAGGCTTTGGTAACTTGGATTATGGTAACACCGGCTGAAGCAAAAATCATCGGTAAGAATCAAATAGAATTGGCTAAGGATGGACACCGAATGTTGCTTACCGTGGCTGCACCGGATGATGTTGAAATGAAACTTTGGTCAAATGCCCCCCTCCATGTTTTTGATGAACCTAATCCGGGAAGTATGCGTGTAGGTTTTGAAACTTATCTTCCTGCAAACCGGAAGAATTTGTTGAAAGTGACATTAAATCTTATCAGATGAATTATTTGTTAATTAAATTATAAAAAGGATTTATGAAAAAGAAATGGCTCTTATTAAGTTTAATTGGTTTCCTTGTTTCGTGTTCGAAACAGGAATCAATGGATGCATTGACGGCACGTGTATTTACCGTTGCTGAACAGCAGTATTTGACAATGGATACTCGTTTGGAAAGTACTACTTTACCGCAGTCCATAGCTCCGGACAGTACATTCAAATCTTCGACAATTTATTGGTGGTGTAGCGGGTTTTATCCCGGTTCACTCTGGTATATTTATGAGTATACTCAAAATGAAGCCGTGAAGACATTGGCCGAAAAGAATACGTTGAAACTGGATCCTATTCAATACGTAACCAATGACCATGATGTAGGTTTCCAGTTAAATTGTAGTTATGGTAATGGTTTTCGTCTCACGGGAAATGAAGATTATAAGAAAGTTCTTTATCAAGGGGCACAATCATTGGCGACCCGCTTTAGTTCTGTAACTGGAGTAACCCGAAGCTGGGATTTCTTGCGCCGTGGTTGGAAATACCCTGTTATCATTGATAATATGATGAATTTGGAATTGCTGATGTTTGCATCGAAAACCTTTGATAATGATACTTTGGAATATATAGCTCGTACACATGCAAATACTACCCTTAAAAATCATTTCCGTAAAGATTATTCTTCTTATCATCTGGTAGATTATGACCCTGAAGATGGACATGTGCGTAGCCAGCAAACAGTACAGGGTTATGCCAATGAATCATCATGGGGGAGAGGGCAAGCCTGGGCACTTTATGGCTATACAATGATGTTTCGCATGACCGGAGATGAAAAGTATTTGGAACACGCAGAAAATATTGCCGATATGCTTCTTTCACGTCTTCCGGTTGATGGTATTCCTTATTGGGACTTTGATGCTCCTAACGGTAATGAATATCGCGATGCTTCAGCCGGTGCAATAATGGCCTCTGCTTTTGTAGAGCTGAGTGGTTTTGTTACAGATGAGAAAACAGGACAAAATTATCTCTCAATAGCTGAAAAACAACTTCGAACTCTAGCTTCACCTCATTATCTTGCTGAACCGGGAACTAACTGTAATTTTATTCTAAAGCATAGTGTCGGTAATCTTCCGGAAAATAGCGAAGTAGATGTACCGCTTTCTTATGCCGATTATTATTTCTTAGAAGCATTGTTGCGTTATAAAAAGGCTGTGGAATAAGTTTGTAAAATTCTTTCTCTCAAAGAGTGGGCTTGTTTAAGGTTAACGCTTCGAGAGAAAATGCATTTAACTCCTGTTCTTTTCCTAATATATATCCGCCAGATATGCACGCTTTTTGCAGGGTTATGAACACAATCCAACTCCTGATCCGCATAAATAATATTAAGTTTCAGATGTTA
>USSR01000051.1 GCA_900557355.1 uncultured Bacteroides sp. | reverse complement strand
AATGATGGACTGCTTTATCTGGATCGTAAAGTGGCGGCTGCCCCTGAGTTTTATCCGGATATTGTGTTACGTCGGTTGTGGCTTGGGCGGACAGCAGTAAATTTAGGTGATTATTATACGGAAGATGGAAAAAGTCTGCAATTGGAAGGAGCGGAAACTTCTTTCTCTCTTTCTTTTACCGTACCTGATTATTTGACCGGGAAAGAAGTGGAATATTCATTCATCCTGGAAGGATATGATAACCAATGGACTTCATTCAGCAGCATCAATGAGGCTTCATATACTGATGTGCCTGCGGGTGATTATATTTTTAAAGTCCGTTATAAGAAAGACGTGTTCGATACGGAGTATAAATTCTTTTCCATTCCCATACATATTCTTCCACCGTGGTATCAGTCGCTATGGGCTTATCTCCTTTATATTTTATTAATAGTGCTCTTTGTGGTTTATTTGTTTCATTTACTTCGTAAATATATCCTTCATGAACGTATACTGAAACGGTTGCTCAATACGGAAAATAATAAAAAGGTGCTGGAAAGTAGTAGTTATAATCGTGACTTATTGGATAGTTTTACCCTCATTTACCATGCTTGCGATCAGCTACGTGCAGAAAACACCTCTTATGAACAACGTCGTAAGCAAGTGGAGTTAATACGTGAAACAGCGATGAGTGCTCTTTTCCGGCCAGAGACGCTTTATTCAGAGAAACTGAAGCATTTTTATCCTACTACCTTTGTTTTGTCTGCCCGTATGTGTATACAGGAGTTATCTATGGAAGTACTTCGCACGTTGAAGTCAGAAGGAGTAGATGTTACTTTGGTACAATCTCTGATTCCTGCGAATTTTACTTTTCCGGTCTATAAAAATGCTTTACGTTGTATTCTTTATTATTGTTATCAGTTTGTTTGTCAGAAAACATCGTCAGGCAGAATTACGGTTAGTGTGCAGGAAGAAAACGGCAAGATGTCGTTAATAATATCTGGTACGGTTGATGTGCTTAAAGAACTACAACAACAACTGACCGGAACTCCTTCCTCTGTGTTTAATAAAGAAGATATTGATCGGTTTTTCGGTATTCAGTTGATGCTTTGTTTTGTGCAATCAGCTTTAGAGCAACTTCATACAGTTGTTCGTTATGTAGAATCTGACAGTGGTCAACATAGCCTGATGCTTACTTTCGATCCCGCCACATTAATTGAAAATCAATCGAGTGAAAAGAAAACGATTCTTTTATTAGAAGATCGTGAAGAAATGGTTTGGTTGATAACAGGATTACTTTCTGAAGAATATTTGATACATTCGGTGAAAAGTGTACAGGTGGCATTTGAGGAAATTCATCGTTCGGTTCCTGCTGTTTTTTTAGTTGATATGGCTATGTATGCGGAAGAGGAAAGTACGTTTATGGAATATGTTGGAAAGAATCGCTCGGCTTTATCGAAAACAGCTTTTATTCCTTTGCTGACATGGAAAGCAAGTTCGGTTATTCAACGCGAATTGATTAAATGGTCCGATTCCTATATTGTACTACCCTATGATATTCTCTTTCTGAAAGAAGATGTTCATAAAGCTATTTATGGTAAGCGGGAAGCCAAACAAATTTATTTGGAAGATTTGGGTGAATTGGCAGGGCAAATAGTGTGTACTACAGCAGAACAGGCTGATTTTATCCGTAAACTTTTACAAGTGATTGAACAGAATCTTGAAGAGGAAGAATTGGGTTCAACATTGATAGCCGATCGTATGGCAATGAGTCCGCGCCAGTTTTATCGTAAGTTTAAGGAAATATCTCCCATTGCTCCTAGCGATCTGATTAAAAACTATCGGATGGAGAAAGCTGCGCGCCTTTTAAGAGAGGAAGATCTTTCTATTCAGGACGTTATTGCTGATGTGGGGATATCAAGTCGTTCCTATTTTTACAAAGAATTTGCTAGAAAATTCGGTATGACACCTAAGGATTATCGAGAACAGCATAAGAATCCGTAGTTTTCTTGTACTTTATATTGTGCGCTCATTATACACAATATATTGTAACACATTGTAAATGTCTTGTTTATAATGTGCTCCCATTGTACATGTTATGTGTCTTTTGACCAATGTGATTTTGCCAGCATTTTGTCATTTCAGAGGATGATTAATGAGTGAAAAAGTGTTTAATTCGCTTTGTACTTAGCCATTGAAGGATAAGTATTCAACAGAATCATTAATTAAGAAATCATGAAACAAAACTGCATTAAAACTGTAGCAATTAGTTTGCTCGTAACATTGTCTTTGTCTATTAATGCCTCTACGAGGAAGGTAAATGTCGCGCGTAGCGTTATGGTAGGAAATGGAATTGCCAAATTTGTACCTAATGGCTTTGATGCCAAGAAAGTACCTTCTTTTGCAATTGAAAAAGAACCTCGTGAACAGGGAGCACTTTCTTCCGGGTGGGAGCTGGTTCCCGATTTTTCACTGACTGACGGTAAAGCGAATGCATCATTAATCATACCGGAAGGTACGAGTATCTACGGAGGCGGAGAAGTTACCGGATCTCTTTTAAGAAACGGAAAAACCATAAAACTGTGGAATACCGATTCCGGAGCATACGGAGTTGATAATGGAACGCGTTTGTATCAGTCACATCCATGGATGATGGGAGTCAGGAAGGATGGAACCGCCTTTGGTATTTTGTTTGATACTACTTGGAAAGCTGAATTAAGCAGTACAGATGAGAAAATAGAGTTAAGAAGTGAAGGGGAGCTTTTTCGTGTATTTATCATTGACAGAGAATCACCGCAGGCTGTTGTTCGAGGATTATCCGAACTAACCGGTACTATGCCGATGGTTCCGCGCTGGGCTTTAGGCTATCAGCAATGTCGTTTTTCTTATACGCCTGACAGTCGTGTAATAGAAATAGCCGATACGCTTCGTTACAAGCGTATTCCGTGTGATGCAATTTGGATGGACATTGATTATATGGATGGTTATCGTATATTCACATTTAACCCGCAAGGTTTTCCTGATCCAAAAGCTGTAAATCGAGACTTGCATCTGCGTGGGTTCCATTCGGTATGGATGATTGATCCGGGAGCTAAAGCTGAAACAGGTTATTCTGTCTATGATTCGGGAACAGCAAATGATGTTTGGGTAAAAACTGCCGATGGAAAAGAATATAACGGTGATGCATGGCCGGGGAAAGTGGCATGGCCGGATTTCACAGATCCTAAAGTTTGCCAGTGGTGGGGCGGACTTTATAAAGACTTTATGGCGCAAGGCGTAGATGGGGTTTGGAACGATGTGAACGAACCGCAAGTGAGTAATACACCTACCGGAACGATGCCGGAAGATAATTTGCATAGAGGTGGAAATGGAATTCCTGCCGGAACTCATTTGCAATATCATAATGTTTACGGGTTCTTAATGGTTAAGTCATCAAGAGAAGGAATGTTAGCCGCGCAACCTAAGAAACGTCCTTTTATTCTGACTCGTTCTAATTTTTTGGGAGGGCAGCGTTATGCCGCAACATGGACAGGTGACAATGGTTCCAGTCGCGAGCATATGGAGATGTCTGTACCTATGTCGTTAACATTGGGACTGTCGGGACAACCTATGAGTGGTGCTGACATTGGTGGCTTCTTGTTCCATGCAGATGCCGATTTGTTTGGGAATTGGATTGCACTGGGAGCTTTTTACCCTTTTTCTCGCGGTCATGCTTGTGCCGGAACCAACAATAAAGAGCCTTGGGCTTTTGGAAAAGAAATAGAAGAGGTTTCCCGTATTGCTTTGGAACGCAGATATATTTTGCTACCTTATTATTATACTCTTTTGCATGAGGCTTCCACAACAGGTATGCCTATCATGCGTCCGATATTCTTTGCTGATCCAAAAGATCTTTCGTTAAGAGCGGAAGAAAAAGCATTTCTGGTTGGTGATGACCTGTTGGTAATCCCTTCATTTGCTAAAAAAACGGCGCTTCCTAAAGGAATATGGGAGGATTTGTCACTAGTAGACGGGGATAAGGATGGTAAATATCAGGCAAAATTAAAGATTCGTGGTGGTTCTATCATTCCTACCGGCAAGATAATACAGAATACCACTGAAAATTCACTGGATCCTTTGATGCTTTTGGTCTGTTTGGATGAGCAAGGCAAGGCTTCCGGAAGTATGTATTGGGATGCTGGAGACGGCTGGTCATACCAAAAAGGTGATTATAGTTTACAACAGTTTACAGCAGAACGTAATGGTAACAAAGTCATGGTGAAACTGGTTGGAAAAACAGGAAAAAGAGAACTGGAGAATAAAGGGATGGCAATTGTCAAGGTGATAACTAAACAAGGTATTCGACTGGCTAGTGGTAATCTGACAGAAGGTATTGAAGTCGGATTGTAAACAGGCTACCACCTCGTTGGGAAATAATAAATGAAAAAATATATGGAAAAGATAATTGGTATATTGATAGTTCTATTTGTGGTTGGGACTACCATGCAGTCGTGTAGTGAAGATAGTAAAGAAGAGGAAAACTTTCTCCAAAAAATTGATCCGGTGGAGCAACTGGAAGTGTTGAATACAAATAGGGAGAAAGAGCTGGTTGTGAATTTTGTGAGGAAAACCTATGTGAAAGATCTCCAGATAGAAATAGCTTATCGGAGGATAGACACCGGAAAGACGCAGGAATGGAGCATTGTTTTATTAAATGGTAATGATGTCAAATACAAAAACGGAGCAAATTATTTGCTACAAGTACCTTCAGAGGGAACGTATGAGGTAGCGGTCACTTTAGTGGGAGTCAATGGTTTGCGGTCGGAGAGTAAAAGTCAGGAAGCGGCAACCTTTGAATATGCACAAATGAAAATGTTTGATTGTGCTCATACCTTGATGACAAAGGTTATAGAGTATTATTATCACAAGGGGCCTCGGACGTGTTGGCAGACATGGTATCCTAAGGCTGACGGTTATTGGGATGGAGACGCACTTGTATGGGGACAAGGTAGTGGATTGTCTGCGTTTGTGGCAATGAGAGAAGCTTCTCTTGGTACGGGGCAGGAACGGCACTATGAGTCTTTGGACAATGATATGTTCAGTGGTATTCAGGCTTTTTGGATAGCAGATCGTGGACGTACTGCATATAGTGTGTATCCGGCAGCTGGCAACGAGCGTTTTTATGATGATAATGTATGGATTGGACTTGATATGGCGGAATGGTATATTATTACTAGAGATAAACGTTATTTGACTCAGGCTGAGGCTGTGTGGAATTATTTGGCACAGTATGGGTGGGATGAAACTTGTGGTGGCGGAGTACATTGGAGAGAATTGAACGAACCTAGTAGGTCGAAGAATACTTGTTCTACAGCTCCGACAGGGGTATTGAGTTGTATTTTATATCAGTTAACTAACAAACAAATTTATTTGGATAAAGCAAAAGAGTGTTTTAACTGGTTGCAGACTTATATGTATGATCCTAGTGATCATTTGTATTATGATAACGCTTCTCCTAAAGATGATGATCCCACTCAGGTAGGTAACATAGAGAAGAATAAGTATTCTTATAATTCTGGTCAGCCTTTGCAGTTGGCTTGTCTTCTTTATAAAATAACGCAAGAGAATTCTTATTTGAATTTAGCAAAACAAATAGCGGAAGCTTGTCACAATAAGTGGTTTAAACAGTTTCATTCGGATATTTTGAAACGTGATTTTAAAGTCCTGTCGCCCGGACACGCATGGTTTAATACTATTATGTGTCGTGGATTTTTCGAACTCTACTCCATTGACAAGAACTCATTGTATTTGGAAGATATACATAGTACGATGTTACACGCCTGGTTTGGCAAAGCACATCATAATAATGGATTGATTAATAATGAGGATTTGAGTGGTTTAAGTGGAGATATTCCGACAGAAGACGGTGGCAATAAATGGCAGATTCTACATCAGGGTGCACTTGTAGAACTGTATGCTCGTTTAGCTGTATGGGAAAAAAAACAGAATTGATTTTCTCGTCGGCAGGTATTTGGAAAAATATCTGCCGGCAAGTTATATATTCTTAGGCAAGTCGTTTATTATTATAGCTAGTCTTTTTACGTCTATTAATAGTGGAGTCGGTACCTTACCCCATTTTGTTCGGGTTTGAAAAGAGAATACAGATTTGAATTAATACTTTTCTCTTGTGTTCTCTTATTGTTCTCTTATTCTGCTTAGTGGTGCTTAATGTGTTGAATATGAGGACTTTATTTTGTGCTCTTATTGTGCTTGTTGTGCGCTTCTTTGTCAACGAAATTTTGTCTTCATTTTGTCACGCCAGAGTATATGTAATAGGTGAAAAAGAACTTATTTTGCTTTCGTTAACAAGAAAAATATATGCATAGTTAAGAATACAAATGTATTTAGTAACCTTAATAAACAAGTAAAATGAATGTATTTAGAATGAAAAAACATCACGCGAAATCGTTGCGGTGGAAGATGAACACCGATTCTTTTCTTATGAAGAGTGGATTTCTATTTTCAATTTTATTATTGTCGTTTTGTGCTGCTAGCTGTTCAGATGATGATGAACAAGGAAAAGGAAGAGCTTTCTTTCAGACTTATTGGGCATTAGATGCCAATAATTCCAGTATGCCTTGTGGCGGAACTCTTTGGACTCAATATTCGGATGCACCTGTTGGGTCGGAAGTTGGAAAGTTAGTAGATAATGATTTAGACACAAAGTACGTTACTTATCATAGTAATGTGAATATAAATTGGAATGGAAACAGTAGTGTCTCAGTAAAATCCTATTCACTTACATCGGCAGCTGATTCTCCGGAAGCAGATCCGAAATCGTGGACATTATCCGGTTCTTCTGACAATCAAAAATGGGTAGTACTGGACACTCAGAAAGATCAGACTTTCGCAGAACGAAAACAGACGAAAACGTATGCTGTAGAAAATGAAGAAGAATATAGATATTATAGATTGAGCATACAAAGTAATCATGGGGCAAGTTCTACTCAACTCGCAGAGTTGTCATTGGCAGCATCTGCTTTCGTTGGAGACATTGATGATTTGATGTCGAAATCTTCCGGAAGTACGTATAGTCCGGATAATGTGATGGGTACTCAGCATGCCGAGTCGGATTTGTCCGTTACGCAGGAAAAATTGCTGTGGTTGAAAGATCCGAATAAAGAACCGGATCCTTTTGCCGGATTGAGTTGGGCTGGTTTCCAAGTCTCCAATCTTTATCCTTTTGGCGAACCTTGTCCGGCAGATGTAAACCAACATTCCATTGGTGACTGCTGTTTGTGTGCGGTGATGGGTTCTTTGTCTTACGTTTATCCGGGATTTATCAAGAATATTATTAAGAATAATGGCAACCAGACATTTACGGTGAAGCTGTACGATCCGAAAGGACAGCAGATCGAAGTCGGAGTAAGTAATCTGTTCGTGGGTACGAGTGGAAGTTTGGGCGCAAGTTCCGGCAAGAGCGGTCAGCCCACATGGTCTACAGTTCTTGAAAAGGCAGTCATCAAGTGGTTTCAAGCGTTTAGAAACACGTCGGACATTGGCGGTATCGGTTCGGAATATGCAGCAGCTATCATCACCGGTAATGGCTCCAGTTTTGCTTTTGCTCCGGAAAAATTAACTCCTGCCGAGCTGCAACGTGCCGTGTCGGTTTCACTGAAGAGAGGAAAACTGGTGGTAGGAGGATTCACTAAAAGCGATGTTCCTGTCGACGGTAAGTATAAAACTGTTTCTGCACATGCTTATACCGTGTCTTTGCCTGTGGATGATACGATGCTTTTCGTCATGCGTAATCCATGGGGTGCAGTGCCTACTATTAGTGGTGGACATGACGGGACGGGCGACGGCATGTTGTTCATCAAGGATGATAATACGGTTCCGCCGCTTATCGATCTCCGTATAATGGAACCGGGAGCAGCAGAAGAATTTGGAGTAGGAGGAAATTTATCTCCTTATACACCGCCTTCTTATACTCCGATGCCAATGCGCATCGCTCCTCATTTATTAAGAACTGGAAGGTAGTTTGATTTAATATTTGAATATACTCATATCCTGTAAAACGCAGGACTCAAAAGATCTTATTTATATGTTAAACTTAAAATTAATATTAACCTTAATTATACATTAAAGTATGAAAAATGTAATTCAAAGCATTTTGGGAACATTCTTTTTTGCTTCTCTAGCTGTCCCGGTTTGGAGTTTGCCAACTGATGGTATGGCTGCATCTTTGCGGGAAGCTTCCGTAGAGAGTACTTTGGAAGTGCAACAGCAGAAAGGAGTTCGTGTAACGGGAATGGTTACTGATAAGGATAAGAATCCATTGCCGGGAGTAACGATTGTTGTAGCTAATGTTGCAAACCCTTCGGGGGCAGTGACAGATGTTGACGGTTTGTTTCAAATAACCGTTCCGGCCAAAAATTCTACATTGGAGTTTTCTTATATTGGATTTAAGAAGAAATCTGTTTCGTTAAATGGATCGAAGTTACTCAATGTAGTTCTGGAGGAAGACGCTTCGGAGTTGGAGGAAGTTGTAATTACCGGTTATGGTAGCCAGAAGAAAGCGTCTATCATCGGTTCTATTGAGACGATTCAACCACAGCAACTGCAATTTGGTACAAGTCGTACATTAAGTAACAACTTAGCGGGTAAGTTAAGTGGTGTAATTGCTATTCAGCGTAGTGGTGAACCGGGGTATGATGATTCTAACTTCTGGATTCGTGGTATTAGTTCTTTTTCGGGCAGTAATTCTCCATTGATCTTGGTGGATGGTATTGCACGAGATCTTAATAACGTAGATGTAGCCGAGATTGAAAGTTTTTCTATTTTGAAAGATGCGTCGGCTAGTGCCATGTATGGTGTACGTGGTGCTAATGGTGTAATCGTCATCACAACGAAACACGGTCAAATTGGTGCACCCCAGGTAAGAGTACACGTAGAACATTCTATTAATCAACCTACCAAATTCCCAGATTTTTTGGATGCACCGGATTATATGACGTTACTCAACCAACTGGCTGCACAGGATGGAGCGATATTACCTTTTGATCAAACGCGTATTGATCGTACCCGTAGCGGATATGATCCCGATCTTTATCCGAACGTAAACTGGATTGATGCAATTACAAAAGATTATGCTTACACAACCAAAGGTAATTTGGAGGTAAGTGGTGGTTCTGATTTCTTGCGTTACTGTATCGTAGCTTCATATTTTAATGAGTCGGGTATTCTGCAACAAGATAAAACATTGCCGGTAGATAATTCTACGGACAATAATCAGTTCAATATGCGTTCGAATATTGATATGAACGTAACCAAAACTACCTTGATGCGTGTAAATATTGGTGGTTTTCTGAATCGTTTCAGGAAACAACGTTGCAGCACAGACCAAGCTTTTTCCGAAGCTTTCGAGACTTTACCTTTTGTGCACCCGGCACGTTATAGCGACGGTTCCATTCCTCGTGAAATGAATAGAGCTAACCCGTGGAGGACTGCGACGCAGGGAGGGTATGACTTCACTACCTCGTCCAAGATTCAGACTTTATTTTCTGTAGAACAAGACTTGAGACAGATTACGCCGGGATTGAAAGCTAAAGGTATCTTCAGTTTCGACCGTTGGAACAGTAGCAGGAGGTCGCGTACCAGCAATACTCCTACCGTACATCCGGCGACAGGGCGTGATGCAGAAGGTAATTTGGTGTATACGTCGTATGATGTGGGCGATGAATCAATGGGTAGTGAAACCGGCACTGAATATGGTAATACCAATGTTTATTTTGAGTTTAACTTGAATTATAGCCGTAAGTTCGGAAAGAACGATATTGATGCTTTGCTTCTTTATAATCAACAGGCTTATGACGACGGTTCTATTCAGGATTATCGTAAACAAGGGTTTGCAGGACGTTTGTCTTATACATACGATAGCCGTTATGTAGCTGAATTCAACTTCGGTTATAATGGTTCGGAAAATTTCGCCAAAGGTCATCGTTTCGGTTTCTTTCCTTCCGTAGCATTAGGTTGGTTGATGAGTGAAGAACCGTGGATGGAGCCTTTGAAAAACACTTTTGATAAGATTAAATTCCGTGCTAGTATGGGACAAGCAGGTAACGATAATATTGGTGGTCGTCGTTTTGCTTATTTGACTACACTAAAAACAGATGCCAGCGGATATACTTGGGGGACTACAGGACAAAAGAACTACGATAAAGGTATTACAGAAGGCGAGATTGGTGTGACAAATCTGACTTGGGAAACAGCTACTAAATCAAATCTTGGTCTGGAAGTTGGTTTGTGGAACGCGTTGGATATTACAGTAGATGTTTTCCGTGAAAAACGTAAGAATATCTTTATGCAACGTCGTATTATTCCTACACAAACAGGTTTTATCACAAATCCTTGGGCTAACTATGGAAAAGTAACGAATGGCGGTATGGAGGTTTCGATTAATTTGCACAAGCAACTTAATAAAGACTGGTTTACATCTTTCTATGGGAATTTTACTTTTGCCAAGAATCGTGTAGACGAGTATGACGAGGCTCCTTCTAAAATTGGTACTTATCGCGGACAGACAGGGCGCTCTATGAATGAACTTTGGGGGCTTACCGCTGAACGTTTGTTCACTGCAGACGATTTTGAGTCTGATGGTTCATTGAAATTCGGTATTCCAAAACAAGAGGTGGGTGCTGACAAACTTTATCCGGGTGACATTAAATATGTTGATATGAATGGAGACGGTAAAATTACTGAAGAAGACGAAGGTTATATTGGCGGAACGGAAGATCCGCGTATCGTTTACGGTTTTGGCGGTGTTATAGCTTATAAGAACATAGATTTTAATTTCTTCTTTCAAGGTACTGCCGACGCTCATCGTGTGATTGGTAATTCAACCATCTTCTTGCCAGGTAGTGGTACAACTGTGCAGGGGAATGCTTATTCTGAAAATCTGGATGATCGTTGGACGGATGATAATCAAGATCCGTATGCTTTTTGGCCTCGCCTTACATATGGTCCTAACAAGAACAACTATCGTGCTTCTACTTGGTGGAAGAAGGATATGAGTTTCTTACGTTTGAAAACTGTAGAAATCGGATATACTTTCCCGAAGAAATGGATGGAAAAAATTTACTCTAAGGGGGCGCGCGTATTTGTCAGCGGTAACAACCTCTTATGTTTCTCTCCTTTCAAATTGTGGGATCCGGAACTTGGTACTAATAATGGTTTGAAATATCCGATGAACCGTTCTATTTTGTTTGGTATTGATATTAATTTCTAAACTAAACCTCAAAAACAATTTTATGAGACATCTCAATTTTTCAAAATATATGGTAGCGGGTCTTATGGCGGCTTCGCTGCTTACGACAAATACTTCGTGTGCAGATTATCTTGATAAAGAACCTGACACGGAACTGGACATCGAAATGGTGTTTTCCAATAGAGATAAGGTGTATCAATGGTTGGCTTTTGTGTACAACACAATTCATGAGCCTGATAAATGGCGTATCTGGAAAGATGGTTACGAAGTGTTTGCTGATGACCTGACTCCTTCAAAGCGCTGGGAGCAATGGGATGGTAAAACCACCATTCCTAAAATCTTTGGTGAATGGACTGTCAATTCGACATGGGATGGCGATTTTTGGCGTATGATGCCGCAATATATCCGTCACGGATATATTTTTCAACAACGTGCCTATGCTTTGCCGGATAGTGATTTGCCACAGAGTGAAATAGATAATATGAAGATGGAAGTTAAGTTCCTAACTGCTTATGCTTGGTGGCAGTTGGCTGAAAACTATGGTGCTATTCCTTTTAAACCGGATTATATCACCCCTAGTGATTTCACCTTGTCTGATTTGATGATTGGACAAAGTCCTTTTGATGAAGTAGTAGATTATTGTGATCAACAAATGTTGGAGGCCGCAAATGCACTGCCTGCTATCTACGATGATCCTTCTAAATATGGTCGTATCAATAAGATTATGGCACTGACTGTTCGTTCTCGTATGTTATTGTTTGCTGCTAGCCCTCTGGTTAATGGTAATGAATGGTACAAAGATTATCGTAATAAAGCGGGGGAACTGGTATTCAATCCGACTTACGATCCCAACAAATGGGTAAAAGCAGCCGAGGCTTGCAAGCTTTGTATTGATGAAGCGGAAAAAGCAGGATACAAACTGTATGTTGAAACAGGTCCTACCGGTGAGAACGATCCATTCATGTCTACCTATAATGTCCATATCAAGAAATGGAGTGAAGGAAACCGAGAAATTACTTTCCCGGTAACAAAAGGAAACGGTTACTTTGATTTTTTCCTTTATGGAGCTTCCACACGTGAATTCAGTGGCGGTGGTGGTCAAGGAGTCTATCAAGGATTGGTTGATGCATTTTTCACAAGAAGGGGATTACCTATTCTTGAGGATGAATCTTATTCAGAAAAGGGATTCTCGGAAAATGTAGATAAACGTAATACTAGCTGGTCTTATGGTACCGGTAAAGAGGGAGAAATAACTGCTGCCGGAATCTATAAGATGTATTGCAACCGCGAACCTCGTTTTTATAATGCTGTTTCTTTCCATGGATCTTGGCAAGAATGTGCGAAGCGTCCGTATGACTTCTTCTACAACGGAAAAGACAATATTCGTACCAGCTCGCCTCATGATGCTCCTCAAAATGGTTATTTGGTTCGTAAGAGTCTTTGTATGACCGATAACAAAAAAACAGGTGTATATACTAGTCGTCAAGGTTTCACTTATCGGTTGGCTTTCACTTATTTGGATTATGCCGAAGCTAATAATGAGGCCTATGATACAAGTGCTGCCCGTGAATTGTGCTTAAAATATTTAAATAAGGTAAGAGAACGGGCAGGTGTGCGTCAGTACACATTTGACGCTGTCTCTGACTTGGATGAGAATTTTATACATATAGAGAACACGCAAGCAGCTGTGCGTAAAGTTGTCAAAGCTGAACTTTGTTTGGAGAACAATCGCTGGTACGATCTTCGTCGTTGGAAAGATGTGGAAAATACACCGGAAATGATTGGTGATGATTATGGTATGAATTCAGAGGGAACTACCAATGAGACTTTCTTCAAACGTACCGTTTATCAGACTCGTGTATGGAAAAGATGTTACTATTGGATGCCAGTCTTTATTGATGAATATGAGAAGAACCCGAATTTGGTGCAAACTCCGTTCTGGCTCGAATAGTGAATAACAATCAATTATTTAATGAAGTAAAAAATTATGAAGAAGATATTCTATCAAATAATGGGGTTGTGCAGCATATTAGGAGTGGCGACAGCCTGTAATGAAGATCCAGAGTACTTCACGCTGGACGAACAGCCTGACGAGATGCATATTGTAGCTTCTACCGATAAGCTGGTGTTGGATAAAGGAAAGGAAGACGAAACTGCGATAACCTTTACTTGGGATGCCGCTAGTAGTCCGGTCAATGAGACTGACTTAGTGACCTACTCGTTACGTTTGTATGCTACGGCAAATAAAAGTGCAAATAATACCGATTTTTATGAATTGGATACTGATCGGAAAAAGAGTTTCACGCATGATGAACTTAATGCTATTATTGGTACTTGGGTGTTGCCGGGGCAAGAGGTTAAAGTTACTGCACAAGTCGTTTGTACCGTTCATAATGCGGACAAATACATAAAGCCGGAATCGTCCACGGTAGAATTTACTGTGTCGGGTTATGAGAAGTATCCTACTTATATTTACATTCACATGACAGATAATGAGGGTAAAGTCTCAACTCAACGGCTAGGACAACGCAACATGGGAACCGGTATTTATGAGGGTACATTTGATGTGACTCCTTGTGCGTATCATTTTATTACAGTAGCAGGTGGAGATTATCCTGCCTACGGTAATAGTGGAGATGGTCTTCATATGGTCTATTTGAATGAGGGTGAAATTACAGAATTTACTAATACAGAAACAGGACGTCGCACTTTCATTGTGGACACTAATAACGATTATAATGATTGCCGTATGATGGAAATTTTAGAACTACCTGTTCCTGAAACAATGTATATGGTAGGTAATGGTTGTTCTGTTGGTTGGACTCTTAATAGTGGTGATGGTCTTTTCAAAATAGAGAATGCTCGTAATCCACACCTGTATTCTTGGACAGGTGAGTTCAATGCTGGCGGTGAAATAAAAATCAGTCTTGGAGGTTCAAGTTGGGGTGAAGATCCGTTCTTCTTTGCTCCGGAGGCCGCTACCGATCCGTTAACAAATCATGACTTGACAAAGTATCGTCTGGAAAAAGATGGCGGTGACCTCAAGTGGGTTCCTACTGTAAGTGGTCGTTACAAGTTTACTTTCTGTTTGGATGTGAAAGATATGCATACAGAGTTTGTTCCTGCAAACTAATAAAAGAATGGAAGCCGGAAGAATTCCGGCTTCAAAACTTGAATACTATAAATCTTGATTACAATGAAACATTTATATCGTTTGGTAGTATCTTTACTACTATTTGTGGGCTTTCAGTCTTGCGTTGACGAAGATGGGGCCGGTGTTCCTTCACCTAAAAGTTTAATTATAGAGGCCGATGAGTATACGTTGGACATGACAGATCTTACCACTCCTCAATTTATAGCTTTCCGTTGGGTAGATGTAGGTAATGCCACTTATACGGTAGCATTTACTAAAGCCAGTGATTCTGATACAGAGAATATTGTCACAGAAGTCTTGAACAACGAGGTGACAGTTGAAGAAGAACTTAATGTGTTGAGTATGACCATAAGTAAAGTTCAATTAAAAGACTACTTGACAAAAGCTGGCTTTACACAAACAGGTACCTATGATGTTGTTATTAGCATCACTGCAACTCCTATTGATCTGTCTATTTCTACTGCTTTAGCCGAAGAAGGCAGTGTGAAAACGGCTGTCATTCATGTTACCAGAGATTGATTCTGTGTAAATTCAAACATCTCTTCTTTCTTTTTTTGTATTTTTGCATGAAAAGTGGAAGAGATGCCTTAATATTCTAAACCAAACCAATTATTCATTATTCAAAATTCAAGCAGATGAAGAACTTTTACTTGTTCTTTTTGATAACTTTCTTTTCAATTTCCTTGGGTGCACAAGAAAAATCGAATAACGTTGCCTATGAGGATACGAATGTACGTTTTACAGTCATTTCTGACGGTACAATTCGTATGGAGTATGCTCCTGATGGTAAATTCATTAATCAACACTCTTTCTTGGCTGTAGAACGTAATTATCCGGCAGTTAAATTCAAACTAAAGAAAGGTGCATGGATTGAGCTTTCTACCTCTAAAATGAAACTGCATTATAAAAAAAATAGTGGTGCTTTCACTGCCGAGAATCTTCAGATTTCTTCGATGAAAGGGTTGACACCTGCTTTCGTTTGGAAGCCAGGTATGAAGCAACAGTATAATCTGAAAGGCACGACTCGTACACTTGACGGATGGGACGGGGATAAGTGTTGGGGGCACAAAGCGGATTTGGAAGATGGGCTTCTTGCTAAAGACGGGTGGACTTGCTTAGATGACTCCAACAATTTTCTTTTCGATGGTGATGCGGATAACTGGAATTGGGTGAAGACTCGTGAACATGTTGAGGGGGCTCAAGACTGGTATTTTATGGCTTATGGACATGATTATAAAGCTGCATTGAAAGACTATACTCTTTTTGCCGGCCGTATGCCTCTTCCTCCCCGTTATGCTTTCGGTTATTGGTGGAGTCGTTATTGGATGTATAGTGATCATGAATTGCGAGAATTATGCAAGAATTTTGAAAACTATAATATTCCTTTGGATGTGCTTGTAATAGATATGGACTGGCATTATACAGATAAGGGACGGGGGAGTTGGACCGGATGGACATGGAACAAAGAGTTGTTTCCTGATTATCGTAAACTCCTTAAAGATTTGAAAGCTGACAATGGACTACGTGTTACCCTTAACCTGCATCCTGCAGAAGGAGTCCGTAGTTACGAAGAACAATATGAAGCTGTGGCGCGTGATAATGGAGTGGATCCGGCTACTAAACAGGAAATACCTTGGATATCTTCAAAAAAGAGTTTCATAAAAAGTATGTTCAAGAATGTTCTAATGCCTATGAACAATGCCGGAATAGATTTTTGGTGGCTGGATTGGCAGCAGGAACCATTTGATAAAGAAGTGAAAAATCTAAGTAATACTTGGTGGCTGAATTATATATTTTTCTCCCAAATGGAGCGTGAACGTCAGACGCGTCCATTGATTTATCATCGTTGGGGAGGACTTGGAAATCATCGTTATCAGGTGGGCTTTTCGGGTGATACATTTATTTCCTGGGCTAGTCTCGATTACCAGACTTACTTCAACTCTACTGCCAGTAATGTACTTTATGGTTATTGGAGTCATGATATAGGAGGTCACCAGGGTGTAGACCATATTGATCCGGAATTGTATGTTCGTTGGATGCAATTTGGCGCTTTTAGTCCTATTTTACGTTCACATAGTACGAAGATTGCTGGTTTGACAAAAGAGCCTTGGGTATTTAGTAATGAGGTATCTGATATTTTGCGTGGCATCATTCGCCAGCGTTATAATATGGTACCTTATATTTACACAATGGCTCGTGAGGCTTATGAAACAGGACTGTCACTCTGTCGCCCAATGTATTATGATTATCCGGAAACGCAAGAAGCTTATGATTACCGCAATCAATATATGTTTGGTAATGATGTAATGGTAGCTCCTGCAACTTCACCTATGAAGGATGGTTATACCGAAGTGAAAGTATGGCTTCCGGAGGGACAATGGTATGAATTTGCTTCCGGAAAGACGTTGCAAGGGGGACAAGTATTGACTCGTTATTTCGCTCTTGACGAATACCCCATTTATATTAAAGCAGGTGCGGTACTGCCGATGTACAACGATAAAGTGATGAATCTGAACGGTAAGGATGAAACGATTGTTTTGAATGTTATTCCGGGTAAGACTTCTTCTGAATTTACATTGTACGAGGACAATGGCGATGATAAAAATTATCAGAAGGAATTTGCTACGACTGCTATTCACTCTGAAAAGACGGGCTCAAAACTGACGCTAACTATTAGTCCGCGTAAAGGTTCTTATAAGGAAATGCCTGCACAACGTTCTTATCAGGTAAAGGTTCTTGCTTCGGCTATACCTGAAAGTGTGACAGTAGACGGACAGAAACAAGATTTCGTTTACCTGAATGAAGAATTCGCTCTGTTGGTAGATATTCCGCAGAAAGATTGTAATAGAGAAAAAGTGGTTGCAATTGAATATCCTGCTTCCGAAGTCAATTTGGATGGATTATTTGGTGCTGCCAAACGTGTAGCTAAGGCGATGGAGAAATTGAAATATCGTAATTCTTATATTGTTTTTCAACCGGACTTTTGCAAATTGGGCAGCATCAAGGAGGCTATACGTTACACACCAGAGAATTTGGATGATTTGTCTGCTGAGTTTTGGAAGAGTTATAAAAACTTGCCTGCCCTGTTGAAAGATGTTCAAAAACTAAATGAGGATGAGGTGAAATGGTTCTTACAGTTGATTAAATATGAACAATAAATAGATTTCTTTTCGTGCTCGCTTATGAATATCACCGAATAAAGTAATATATAATATTATACTTAATTCACAAACCATGAATAAAAAGAAACTCTTGTCTCTCGGAGGTGCCCTGTTATTGGGCACTTATTTCCTTTTCGCGCAGAAACAACCTGTCGACTACGTGAATCCTTTGATGGGAACCGACTCTAAAATCTCGTTATCCAATGGGAATACATATCCTGCTATCGCATTGCCGTGGGGGATGAATTTCTGGATGCCGCAGACTGGCAAAATGGGTGATGGCTGGGCATATACTTACGCTTCGGATAAAATCCGTGGCTTCAAGCAAACCCACCAGCCCAGTCCCTGGATCAATGACTACGGACAGTTTTCAATCATGCCAATGACGGGACGATTGAGAATTGATCAGGAGCAGCGTGCCTGCTGGTTCTCGCATAAGGCAGAGAAGGCAACTCCTTATTATTATAGTGTTTATTTGTCAGAATATAATCTGACAACGGAAATTGCTCCGACAGAACGTTGTGCTTATTTCCGGTTCACTTTTCCCGAAACGAAAGATGCGTATATCGTGATAGATGCTTTTGATCGCGGTTCGTATGTGAAGGTGATTCCCGAAGAA
>USSR01000050.1 GCA_900557355.1 uncultured Bacteroides sp. | reverse complement strand
CGGCCCGCCATGCATCTCCACAAAGGCGCGTACAAGAGCCAGTCCGATGCCTGTACCCGCCTGATGACCATCTATCTGATAGAAACGCTCAAAGATGGCATCCACTTCCTGGGAAGAAACGTAGCTGCCGGAGTTGAAGACGGAGAAGCGAAGACTCGCGACATCGGCTTGCAGGCTCACAACTATCTTTCCATTCTCAGGGGTATACTTCACGGCATTGGACAACAGGTTGAAGTAGATGCGCTCCATCTTCTCGCAGTCCGCCATGATGCGGAAATCCGCGTCGGGCATGGCTTCGAAGAAGAAAGAGATATGTTTTTTCAGCAAGGCCATGCGAAAGGAATCGTTCCAGCTACGGAAATTACTTAACAGGTCGAAAGGACCCAGATGGAGTTCCATACGCCCATTCTCTACTTTACGGAAATCGAGGATTTGATTGACAAGACGAAGAAGGATATTAACGTTCTTCTTCATCAGTTCCAATAACTGATGGGAATGCTCCCCGAGGGATTTATCAGCAAGAAGCTGGTTAATGGGGTCGGCAATCAGCGTCAGAGGAGTACGGAAATCATGAGAAACATTAGTAAAGAACACCAGCTTGGCGTGAGTGGCCGCTTCCAATTCATGGGAAAGTTGTTCCAACTGCTCCTTTTGCTGGATAAGTTGCTCCTTCTGTTGCGTCATTTGTTGTTTCTGTTCTTCAAGTTTCTCCTTCTGCCGGGAGAGTTCCCGATTCAGGCGGTTCTTGGTGCGCAACGAAAGGTAAACGGCAACCAATAAGCCGACAACCAACAGGAGCACTAACAAACTACCTAACAGCACCACCTGCTGTGTGGCGTAGCGGTCAAGATAATGATTCATTTTTCCGTTCAGCGTCTCTATTTTTCCGTCAAGGGTGGCAATATGCGTGGTCTGCATCTGCATAATCTGGGCATTGGTACTGTCCACAGCAGAGGTATTTAATATCGTTTCGCGCGGAAAGTCACGTTTATTCAGAATGTCCATTGCTATCTGTATCACCCGGTCGCCACCAGTGGGATAAATAAATGTGGCATCCAGTTCGCCCTTCAACACCTGTTCCACACCATATCCTTCGCCGGACAGGGCATCCGTACCAATGAAACGCATCTCCCCCGCCCTGCCTTTCTGCCGGGCAACAGCGTAGGCACCTGCCGCCATCCGGTCGTTCTGGGCATACACCACATCTATCTGAGGGAAGTGTGCCAGCAAGGTATCCATTTTCTGCCCTGCTTCGGAGCGTAACCATCCGGCATCTTCACGCCCCAGGAGCTTGATGCCGGGGTAAGGGGAAATGGCAGAGACAAAGCCCTGATGTCGGTCTATCGCCGATGTGGAACCGGTCAAGCCTGATATTTCCACTACATTTCCTTTTCCCTGGAGCATATTAACCACGTAGCGGCCTATCGCTTTTCCTATCTCATAATTGTCCGCACCGATATAAGCGGTATATTTATCGGAAAGTATCTTGCGGTCGAATACAATAACGGGAATGCCACGGTCGTATGCTTCTTCCACCACCGGGGTGATGGGGGCGGCTTCGTTGGGAGCAATGACTAATAAGTCCACCCCTTCCTCAATGAAATTGCGGATGTCCTCTATCTGACGGGTATTATCATCCTTCACGGTGCGGATGTCGATTTCCACTTCATCATAGAAGAGTGCTTCGCGCAGCATCTCGTTATTCATCTGGTGGCGCCACTCATCGTCGCTGCACTGGGATACCCCGATACGGAAACGGGGTTCATGCCGGGTGCACGAAGCTGCCAGCCCGAAGAGGGAAAGTAAAGTTAGCAACAAGTAAACATTGTATCTTCTCATTGTCTTTTCGGTTGTTTTAAGTATCATAGAGAAATCAGAAACTCAGTCCTTTTTCACGACCGTGATTATAGACGTCTTCCAGTCCGTTGCCTGCAATGGTATAGAAATCGACTCCCATCTCTTTCAAATGATGGTCAGGCTTTATAAAACAGATAGTGGAGTCATTAATCCGGGCAGGAATTTCTTCGTCTGAGAAGAGATCAAAAGTCACTTTTTCTTTTTCAGTGCAGATGCAGATGATCTCTTTGTATCCCAATTCGGCAAGGGGAACAACGGGACAAATGGAAGTATAACTACCGTCTACGTACGGTTTATTGTTGATAAATGCGGGAATGTTCCAGGCGTGAAGCATGCGGGTGGTGGCATAGGCCACTTCATTTAGGTTTTCTTTGGTCAGTAGCGCAGTCCGCTCATCAGAATGGGTATCAAACATCTGCAATTCGAGATTCCGGTTTTTCCATTCCGGTTTATGACGCAGGGCATTTATCAGCAACATTTGTCCCAGACGTCTGGCTCCGTCCGATTGAGTGACTTGGGCGGCTTCTTCGTTTTTCACAAAACTGGTTGCCACCAACAGGCGGGCGGCTTGCGGGTTCCACAGGGTGTTCTTAATCTCTGCCGATAGCCGTTGAATGGATTGCAGCATAGCACCGCTTTGGTTGCCTTCGGCCTGACTCGTTGTATACCCATCACTCCACAAGGAAAGGTCTAATGCACTCACTTTATTAAATGCCGCAAAGGCTGCTATCAAGACGGAAGAGGAACAGGATGCATACGCTTTCGCCCTTATTCCTTTCTCCTCAAAAGCTCTCAGAACACCATGCGTAAACACATTCTTATATCCACCGGACATACAACATATAGCGATATCATCCATATTTTTTAGGGTATTAGTATCGCAAATATATAAATAAATTGCACTATAACAGTGCAATTTATTGAATATTCTGCACTATGACAGTGCAAATCAAGATAATGAAAGAAAAACGCCGTCAGCCGCCTGTTATTGAGCAGTCAGTTCAATAACACGGCTTTGAGTTTGTCCTAAACCAAATACATCCAGACCGACTTTCATCAGATAATCACCGGAATATACTTTTCCATTAGCTGCCAATCCGGAACTTGCAGCAGGCATCAGGTTGATTTCTTCCACTTTATACTGTTTATTCGGGTCCAAACCTTGCAATTTCACCGCCAACAGTTTTTCCTGAAAGCGCGGATGAATGTCATAAGCAAACAGAACCGCCTTGTTTGTATCTTTGCTTACATAGTTCAGCGCCATATGATTCCCTTCGTACGGAGAAACCAAACGATACTGGTCACCGTCCATTATAGCGTTTTGGAGACGTTTCCAGTTGGCTACCGCTGTCTGGCAATAAGTCAGTTCATCGGCAGTAAGTTCTTTCAGACCAATATCGAAACCAAGTTTGCACATGGAGGCCACGTCGGTACGGAACTTTATGGAAGTCGCCTTGTTCCAACTCGTCACATGAGCATCCATAGCCTTTACTGGAAAGAACTGGGAGAAGCCCCATTGAATATAGGCACGTTCCACCGGATCGGTATTGTCACTGCACCAGAATTCCGTGAAGTACTTCAATGCTTCGTAATCGCAACGCGCACCGCCACCGGAGCAAAGCATCATCGGGACATCAGGATAGGTAGCTTTCACACGTTTCAGAACATTATAGATACCGCGGACATGATCAATATACAACTGTCCCTGCTTATTCTTCAAATATGGGGAATAAATATTGGTAATGGGACTGTTGCAATCCCATTTGAAGAAAGCAACATCGGGGTTTTCTTTCATAATGTTCTCTACAACACCATATACATGGTCCTGCACTTTGGGGTTGCTGAGATCCAGTACCAACTGGTTACGATAATAATACGTAGCACGATTAGGTAGCATGATCGCCCAATCCGGATGTTTCTCGAAGAGTTCACTCTTTGGATTCACCATTTCAGGCTCAATCCAGATACCAAACTTCACATCTGCATCTTTAGCAGCTTTCACCAGAGCCGGAATACCGCCGGGCAATTTATTATGATTCACATCCCAGTCTCCCAAACCTGCATGATCATTTTTACGGGGATATTTGTTCGCAAACCACCCGTCGTCCAATAAGAACATATCTACACCCAGATATTTGGCTTCCTTCATTAATTCAGCCAGTATCTCCTGATTAAAGTTAAAGCCTGTATTTTCCCAGTTATTCAGAAGAGTCAGACGACTACCTTTGCCATCTTTCAAACTATAGTTACGTGCCCACTCATGGAGATTCCGGCTACCTTTCCCTGCACCGTCATAGCTTAAAGTGAAGATAAATTCAGGGGTAGTAAACACTTCATTCGGTTTCAACTTATAGTTCGAAGCATAAGGATTGATGCCAGGGATTACGCGAAGGTTTCCTACATTGTCTACCTCAAAAGTGAAACGGAAATTACCGGTCCAGCCCAATGTACCCATCAATACGCTTCCCTGATCTTCTCTGACCGGTTGATCCAGTCCTACTTCAAAGAAAGGATGCGTATGCATAGCGGCACGACTCCCCAACTTCGTATCGATCACTTTCTTGCCGAACTGTAACTGTTGGCTGCTCATTTGTGCTTCCTTCGCCCAGTCACTACTAAACTCAGTCAGGTAATAAGCTGAATTATTGAAATAAAGCATGGTAGAGGCATAGGTCGAAAGCATTACAGGTTTCTTCTCCTGATGTATGATTTCGCTCCAGATCTTTATAACGTTTTCCTTCGGATAAGCCACATAATGCAGAGTGACATCTACCGGATACTTGTCGTCACGCAGATTGATCACAGTCTCCGTACCACCGTCAACCGCCTTAGAGGAAGAAGAAACATAATACAGAATAGTGGACGGATTACCATCGTTATGAGTAATAGCAATGGCCGGTTCAAAATAATCTTCATTACCTGAACCACTATATACTTCCCAACCACGCCGACTTACACTACCATCGGCACCTGCATGAATACTCCAGCTAAAATTATTCAAATCCTGTTCATGCAGTAGCTTTTCACCTAAATAAGTTTGATATAGACGACCATTATCGCCTACTTGAAGCACCAGATCAGTATTGTCCGTAGAAATGCGGATCGCTTTGTTTTCCGCTGCATGAGTATACAATAAAGTAGCGCATGCAAAAAGGGTTACAAGTAATTTTTTCATGGTATACAATCAATTTAGTTACAAAAATATATTAATTAAAATTAGAATGAAAGATTTGCACTGAATTCCAGCGTAAACAGATGCAAATAGTTGTCACTCATATCTAAAGTCGCCCTCCTATTCTATTCACCACAAACTATTTATAATCATTGGAGCGTAGTAAAGAATAAGGTTAAGATAAGAGATTGTTTTGAAAAGTAGGTATAGGAACTTTGTCAGCGATGTAAATTCGTTTATAATATAAGACAAGACACTTTTTCTTAAAGAAAAGGCGTGTACCCATTGCCTTTTCAAATACTTCTGCTACTTTTGTCAACATATACAAGATAACAACTGGAAAACTATTGTTTTATGAAAAAACTATTCTATTTTGCCATTTCGATATGCATGTTATATGCATGTTCCTCAGATTCAGATTTCAGCCCAGAAGATGAAACTACTTCTGATGTCTATGAATTCAAAACTATTCCTGACAAGGAAGTCGTTTTTAAAACCTATCCGACCAATATGAAACAAATTCTTGGTGCTGGCTATGATGTTACCGCTGATAACTTAAGCCCCGAGGCCATAAAAGCACCTATTATAGATCTGGATAAGTTAGCAAACAGCGATATATATGACTTCACCCGTATGAAGGCAACCTCTACTGAATCCAAAGACTACGCCGGAGAAAATGCAACAGCGTTCCTTACCAACATTAGCAATAGCCTGATACTGGAAGACGTAAACTCCAAGAACGTTCTCTCCATAGGTACCATTCTCAAGCATAAAGAATTCCAGTCTGACTACAACCATTCTTCACAATATTCTTTTGCCTCCTGCGAACAGCTTTTTACAGCGGAGCGCTGGTACTTCTCACCGTTTTATATCTCAGAAAAATATAAATACAGATACCTCACTCAGGAATTTGAAAATGATGTGACCAGTCTGACAGCAGAAAATATCATAAACAAATATGGCACACACTTTTTAATAGATGTTTGCATAGGAGCACGATTCAGAGGACTTTACCGGACAACAGTACCTACAGCGACATCGGCAACCGATATTGTAAAAATCACCTTAGTCAGTGCTTTGACAAAAATGGCCCAGCAAGGCTTTTCTACCGGAAGCAGTGTCGGCGGATGGGAAGAGGAAGTGGCACAAAGCATAGGAGGACAACTTATCTTCGAATTCTACGGAGGAAATCTCCCCTTATTGCCTTCACTGCCGACAACCGCCGACCTTAACACCTGGTTGAAGTCCTTCAATGAAGAAAATTACACTTTAACGAAAATCACTCAAAACAAAGTCCTTCCTATTTATGATATGATAAAAGATGCCACCAAAAGAAAACAAGTGAAAGATGCCATAGAAAAATATATTTCCAACCAAAAGTTATCATCGGTCTCTACAACTCCGTTACTTCAGGCTTGGAATGGCAAAAATCACACATACGATACGTCTTATTTAGATATTGTAACGCACTCCAACAAAAAATATGAAGGAGCCGTTTGTTCCATCTACAAACAGCAAAGAACAAATACTGTACCTCTGTATTTATATAGCAACGGACAAAAACAACGTTTATCCGTAGAGTCATTACGAGCCGATACCGGATGGCAACTGGAAAAAGAATTGGGATATGTATATACTTTACCCGTAGACGGAGCCATTCCTCTATACGAAGCAGCAAACGAAAATGATTATTGTTACACTACAGAAGACAAACAGGAATATGGAATAGAAGGAAGTTGGAAGAAAACAGGTATTGTATGCTACACAATGCCCTTATAACATCAAATTACTTGCCATACAAATGAATCTCCTTTGCCATTACTATATCAGAATAGTAATGGCAAAGGAGAAAACAATCTAATTGCAACCTTTCAGGTACTTACTCTAACCGGCTCTTAAAAGCATAGGGTAATTCCGGCATAGCCCCACTCTGTGTACAAACATAAGCAGAAACTTCTACGGCCAGTTTATGTGCTTCAGGAACGGATTTTCCACTAAGTATGGCAGATGTGAAAGCAGCAGTAAATGAATCACCCGCTCCCACAGTATCGGCAACAGGAACTTTCGGTGTGTCCTGATAAGATACTACGCCCGGGGTAAATACATAGCTACCATTGGTTCCACAAGTCAGAATCAGCATCTTCAGATTGTATTTAGCCAAAAGTATCCAGCATTTATCCTGTAAATCGATACCCGAATAACCAAAGATGCGGCTGATTGTTACCAATTCCTCATCATTGATTTTAAGGATATTGCAACGACGCATAGATTCGCAAAGAATCTCCTTCGTATAAAATCCCTGGCGAAGATTAATATCGAAAATCTTAATCTGATCTTCTCCGTCAGGCATCGTATCCAAAAAGCACTGGATAGTAGCCCTACTCACAGGACTGCGTTGAGCCAGAGAACCGAAACAAACGGCACGAGTAGAAAGAGCCAGCCGTTTCAAATCGTCCGTAAAAGGTATATTGTCCCAAGCTACCCCCTCTTTAATTTCATAACAAGGTACACCGACAGAATCAAGAGTAACCTGTACCGTACCCGTAGGATAATCCACCTGCTCTATCTGGCAAGTCAGTTTCTTTTGAGCAAAAACATCCAATATTTCCCGTCCGTCAGCATCACGCCCTACAGCACTTACTACACGACTGTCAAAACCAAACTGTGACACATGATAAGCAAAATTGGCAGGTGCACCACCTATTTTCTTTCCTTCGGGCAGCATTTCCCAAAGTGCTTCACCCATTCCTACGATAATTTTATTCATGATACTTGTTAGATTTATGATTTACTATTTATGATTTATGACGCATGAGTAATTGTCTTATTGATTTTCAATGTGTAATACAGCAGATAAAGTACACCGACTGTCATTACCACTACTGCACCGCTTTGTCCTACTGCATCACTTGCCAGTCCCATTGCCAATGGAAACACAGTTCCACCAAAAAGGCCCATAATCATCAGACCGGAAACTTCATTCTTCTTGCCGGGCATATACAGCAATGCCTGCGAAAAGACAATCGAGAATATATTTGAGTTACCATAACCTATCAATGCAATACAAATATAAATAGATGTTTTTGAATGAAAAACAAAAAGCCCTATCATTGCCAATAACATCATAAAACTACTGATAGCAAAGAACGATTTGGCATTCATCTTTCTCAAAATGAAAGAACCTGTAAAGCAACCTGCCGTACGGAATATAAAATAAAGGCTGATAGCAAACGCAGCATCATCCAATCCCATGCCCAAGCGTTCCATTAAAATCTTAGGTGCAGTAGTATTCGTACCCACATCAATTCCTACATGACACATAATGCCGATGAAAGAAAGCAGAATAAACGGTTTGCCCAATAGAGCTAAACACTGACTAAATGTAGAAGGTTTGCCTTCTTCTTTTTCTTCAGCGATCTGTGTCTGCCCTAACAGTAAAACAGCAATTACAGCAATAACCATATAAATAGGGAATAGCACCCGCCAGCCCAGACCAAAGGATGGAATGGCCTGCGTAGCTCCCCACATAGCAATGTAAGGTGCAAGAAACGAGGCTATCGCTTTCACAAACTGTCCAAAGGTTAGACTACTTGCCAGTCGGTCACCTCTGACAATATTGGAAAGTAACGGATTCAGTGAAGTCTGCATAAGCGCGTTGCCGATACCTAATAAAGAGAAAGAAATCAGCATAAGCGTATAACTATCGCCGAAAACAGGTAATAATAAAGAAGCAAAAGTCACCAGCAAACTAAGAAGTACCGTCTTTTTCTGTCCGATACGATTCATCAACATACCTGTCGGTACGGAAAAGATCAAAAACCAGAAGAAAACCAGCGAGGGAAAGATGTTAGCCTGAGAATCCGTCAGACCTAAATCAGCTTTTACATAGTTGGAGGCAATGCCTACCAGATCAACAAATCCCATGGCGAAGAAACAAAGCATCACCGGGAAGAGCTTGGATAACGAAGAATTTGATTTCATGGTTGTATGGTATTAATTTAAGTATTTCTTGCTCGGGAAAGCACGTTGCAAAGGAAGCGAATACCACGACAACGGGATAACAATTTTGTTACAAAGAATATCAATTATGATACAAGACTGTTTTTTAGCCGTATTTAAGCCCTATTATCGTCCTTTTTAGCTACTTTTGTACGAGTATATACAGCAAACTCATAAATAAATCATTATGGAAATACTCTTTAACGGAAAACTTAGTATCGAGGTCTCTGCACATGGAGCCGAATTGTGCAGTATTTTCTCTAATGGAAAAGAATATCTGTGGCAAGCAAACCCCGCATTTTGGAAACGTCATTCACCGGTGCTCTTTCCTATCGTAGGAAGTGTGTGGGAAAATGAATATCGCAATGAAGGTACAACCTATGCCCTTACACAGCATGGATTTGCCCGCGACATGGAATTTACGCTCATATTAGAGCATGATGACGAAGTGCGTTACCAACTTGTCAGCAACGAAGAAACACTCAAGAAATACCCCTTTCCATTTTGTCTTGAAATTGGTTATCGCATCCATGGCAAGAAAATCGATGTAACATGGGAAGTGAAGAATACCGGAGAAAAAGAAATGCATTTCCAGATTGGAGCACACCCGGCATTTTGTTATCCGGACTTCGATGCAGCTACAGAAGAACGGGGATTCTTTGGCTTTGGAAAAAAGAACAGCCTGAAATATATCCTCATTTCCGAAAAGGGCTGCGCTGATCCGGACACCAAATATTCGTTGAAATTAACTGATGGACTGTTACCTTTAGATATACATACTTTTGATAAAGATGCACTGATATTGGAAAACAGTCAGGTACGGCAGGTTACTCTATATAATAAGGATAAACAACCCTACCTCAGCCTGCATTTCAATGCACCTGTAGTCGGTTTGTGGTCACCCCCTTCCAAGAATGCTCCATTTGTCTGTATAGAACCGTGGTATGGTCGTTGTGACAGAGCACACTATACAGGAGAATATAAAGAAAAGGATTGGATGCAGCATCTGCAACCCGAAGAAATATTCAGAGGAAAATACACTATTGAAATAGAGGAATAAAAGAGAAATAGACCAATCGGCCTATCATATCCATACCAACTCCGTATCAAAGCCGTACCAACTCCGTGTCTGGTCCAAACGCTTAGGTACGGAGCAAATACGGAGTTGGTACGGCTTTGGTGTAGATTAGGGATGGTAAAAGAGGTAAAACAGACTAATTTTACTTCAATTTATAAACCTTGAACGAACTTACCGTATAGCTTCCACCTTTAGCATAGAAACTGATGCGGTTATAAGGTTCCGATGGAAATACAAGGTTTGTCATTGCAAAACGTCCGTCATCTCCAAATGCTTCAATACTCGATTTATCAATAAAAAGACGTAATGTCATTTCCGAATTATCCTCTATTGAGGCAAAAGTCACTATCGGAAAATCCTGACTGAATGATACGATTCCACTTTTACTACGGTCCATCGCAAATTTCTTCTCAACCAGATTATAATAGATATCCACTTCTTCTCCTTTTGAATTGAATAGTTGGAAACCTACAATCTCAGCATTCCGGTTCTTAATTGTCATTTCAATTTCATATGTACCCGTATTATCGGAAAGCAGCTTATCCAGGTTATAGGTACGGTCCACTTTGAAGGAACGTTTCTTTTCTTCTTTTCCACGCAGTTTCAGCAATTCTTTAGCAGGAGAAGATTTCAGATATGTTTCACCGGCCGAAGTATAGAGGCTCAAGTCACGAGGAATAGAGTTACCACTGCGATATTGAGTAGTAGGTACATTGTTGGCATATTGCCAGTTGCTCATCCACGCCAATGCAATATGACGCCCTTCGGGTACATTGCTCCAGGTCACGGTAGCATAATGATCCTTTCCCCAGTCCATCCATTTAGTAGCTTTGGATGATTCATTTACAAACCTCTTTCCATCAAAAGTACCTACAAAATATTGGGTAGCGCTACCGCCGAAAGGCCCTCCGGGGTTAATGTTACAAATCAATACCCACTTCTTCAGTTCAGTACCCTCGATGGGCAATTCAATCAGATCAGGACATTCCCATACGCCGCCATGAGCACCCTGGCCTTCACCAAAACTACTTTCATAAGACCAGTCTTTCAGATTAGCAGAAGAATAGATTTGCATTTCCTGTCCCACAGCAAGAATCATAATCCATTTATCGGTAGCATTGTGCCAAAATACTTTCGGATCGCGGAAGTCACGCTGGGTGGAGGTCAAGATAGGATTACGTGCATACTTCTTGAATGTCCTACCATTATCCAGACTATAAGCCATGCTCTGCACCTGACGATCGCTGGCCGAAGTATAGAAAGCTACGATTGCACCGGCACCAAAGCCTGCCGTATTATCTTTATCAACCACACATGAACCACTGAATATGGTTCCCAATGCATCAGGTGCAATGGCTACCGGCTGATGTTCCCAACTTACAAGGTCTGTACTAGTGGCATGTCCCCAATGCATATTTCCCCACATTGAACCATAAGGATTGTATTGATAGAACAGATGGTAAACACCATCTTTATACACCATGCCATTCGGATCATTCATCCAGCCATATTGGGGAGTAAAGTGATAAAGCGGACGGAAGTTCTCACGGTTTGTCGTATCAAACTCATCAGAAAGCTTCATTTCATCCCAGCAAATAGCCGTATCAGGAATCAACTGGAAGTTAAAGGAAAGTGATTTATTATCAAATCCGGAGAGATCTACTGGAACAAAGTAGTCTACCTTATTTATAGCCAGACGAACATTCATGTTGCGTACTACATCATTGTCTGCTATCATATACAGTTTTGCTTCCGGAGAAGCCTCCTCTACGGGAAGCAACAGGAATTTCTTTTGATTTTCAATCTGGACAATGCTCTGTCCGTCACCTAAATGTTTAATCACGAAAGGAGGGTTAATAGCTTGGCACGAAAAGACCGACCAAATTGTACCTATTATAAAGGTAAGGGTCCATCGCACGGTCAACAAATTGTTTTTTAAATTCATGATGTTTTTGGGTATTACATTTAATTAATAATGGGTTGCTCGGGAAAGCACTTTGCAAAGGAAGCCAATAAAAAAGAAACAGCCTGCTATTTATGTTTCATAAGCTGGTAATTTTGATACCTACCTTTTATTTTGTTACAAATATGTCAGCATATGAAACATAAATTACAGCCTCTTATCATAGAATTCCTTTTATTTGCAACATCAAAACATCACTCGGGAAAGCATGTTTTGAGAGGTAATCCACAGCGATTACAAAATGAAAAGCATATTAATTAAAATCTAAAAACATGGAAGGCATAAAAAGATCGCTTCTATTTGCACTCTTTCTTATTATATGTACAATGGTTCAGGCCCAACGCCTGACTGTACAAGGAAAAGTGGTTTCCAAGACTGACGGAGAGCCTATTATTGGCGCAACCGTCATAGAGACTAACCAGACAGGCAACGGTACCATAACTAATATTGACGGTGACTTTACACTATCTGTACCACAAGGTGCAGAACTGACTATTTCGTATATCGGCTTCAAAACAGTGAATGTGGAAGCACAAGCTACACTAAACATTACCCTGGAAGAAGAATCCGAATTACTACAGGAAATTGTAGTCACAGGCTATACCACTCAACGCAAAGCTGACCTGACCGGAGCGATATCCGTAGTTAGCATGGATGAAATTGCCAAGCAAAATGAAAATAATCCAATTAAAGCATTGCAAGGACGTGTACCGGGTATGAACATCACAGCCGACGGTAATCCCAGTGGAAATGCCACAGTACGTATCCGCGGTATTGGAACTCTGAACAACAATGACCCTCTTTATATTATTGATGGTGTCCCTACCAAATCGGGTATGCACGAACTGAACGGTAATGACATTGAATCCATTCAGGTATTGAAGGACGCAGCTTCTGCTTCTATCTATGGTTCGCGTGCTGCAAACGGTGTTATCATCATCACTACGAAGAAAGGTAAAGAAGGGCAGATAAAGATTAACTTCGATGCTTCTATCGCCGCTTCCATGTATACCAATAAGATGGAAGTACTAAATGCAGAAGAATATGGTCGTGCCATGTGGCAGGCTTACGTAAACGAAGGGCAGGACCCCAATACCAATGCACTGGGTTATAAGTATAGTTGGGGTTACGATGCAAACGGTTATCCTCAACTGAACAACATCAGCATGTCCAAATATCTGGATTCCGCCAACACTGTGCCGGCTGCCGATACTGACTGGTTTGACGAAACCACCCGTACAGGTATTATCCAGCAGTACAATGTATCAGTAAGCAACGGTTCGGAAAAGGGATCTTCTTTCTTCTCACTGGGTTATTATAAGAATATAGGTATCATCAAGGACAGCGACTTCGAGCGTTTCTCTGCCCGTATGAACTCTGATTACAACCTGATTGGTAAATTCCTGACCATAGGAGAACATTTCACCCTGAACCGTACTTCGGAAGTACAGGCACCGGGCGGATTCCTGCAGAATGTATTGCAATTCAATCCTTCACTGCCGGTTTATGATATCAATGGAGAATATGCCGGTCCGGTAGGTGGATACCCTGACCGCGAAAACCCCGTGGCAAGACTGGATCGTAACTCCGATAATCGCTATACTTACTGGCGTATGTTTGGTGATGCCTACATTAATCTCAATCCCTTCAAAGGATTCAATGTACGCTCCACCTTCGGATTGGATTATGCACAAAAATCACAACGCATCTTCACCTATCCCATCACCGAAGGTAATGTGACAAATGATAAGAATGCCGTAGAAGCCAAGCAAGAACACTGGACGAAATGGATGTGGAATGCCATCGCTACCTACAATCTGGAAATTGGCAAACACCGTGGTGACGCCATGGTCGGTATGGAGTTGAACCGCGAAGACGATATCAATTTTTCGGGTTATAAAGAAGACTATTCCATCCTGACGCCTGACTATATGTGGCCGAATGCCGGTTCCGGTACGGCTCAAGCTTATGGCTCGGGTGAAGGTTATTCACTGGTTTCTTTCTTCGGAAAACTGAATTATACGTATAATGATAAATATCTGCTCTCTATGACAGTACGCCGTGACGGTTCTTCACGTTTCGGTAAGAATAACCGCTATGCCACATTCCCTTCCTTCTCACTGGGATGGCGCCTGAACCGTGAAAAGTTCATGCAGAGCCTCAGTTGGATTGACGACCTGAAAGTCCGCGGCTCATGGGGCCAGACCGGTAACCAGGAAATCTCGAACATTGCCCGCTATACTATTTACGTTCCCAACTACGGTGTGACAGAATCAGGCGGTCAAAGCTACGGTACTTCCTATGACATTGCCGGAACCAATGGCGGCAGTATCCTTCAGTCCGGATTCAAACGTAACCAAATTGGTAACGATAACATCAAATGGGAAACAACCACACAGATCAACCTGGGCCTTGATTTCTCAATTCTCAAACAATCTCTTTACGGCTCATTCGACTGGTTCTACAAAAAGACAACGGATATCCTGGTACAGATGGCTGGTATCGCCGCTATGGGCGAAGGAAGCAGCCAATGGATCAATGCTGGAGAAATGAAGAACGTGGGCGTTGAACTGAATCTCGGTTATCGTAATCAAACTGCATTCGGATTGAAGTATGACCTGAATGCCAACATAGCCACTTACCGGAATGAAATTACAAAACTGCCTACTACAGTAGCAGCCAATGGTACTTTCGGAGGTAACGGTGTACAAAGCGTAATCGGACATGCCAATGGTTCACAAGTTGGTTATGTAGCCGACGGCATCTTCAAATCACAGGAAGAGATTGATAACCACGCCACTCAGGAAGGTGCCGGAATAGGCCGTATCCGCTGGCGCGACCTGGATCACAACGGCATCATCAACGAGAAAGACCAACAATGGATTTATGATCCGACACCAGACTTCAGCTATGGTCTGAACATCTACCTTGAATACAAGAATTTCGACCTCACCATGTTCTGGCAAGGTGTTCAGGGAGTAGACGTTATCAGTGACCTGAAGAAAGAGACAGACCTTTGGAGTGGACTCAACATTGGTTTCCTGAACAAAGGTAAGCGAGTACTCAATGCATGGTCGCCCACCAACCCGAACTCTACCATTCCTGCATTGTCGCGCAGCGATACAAACAATGAGAAGCGTGTTTCCACTTATTTCGTTGAGAATGGTTCATTCTTGAAGTTACGCAATATACAGTTGGGCTACAACGTTCCGAAAACCTTTGCCCAGAAGATGAAGATGGAGCGCCTGCGCTTCTACCTGAGTGCACAGAACGTATTCACCATCAAGAGTAAGGAATTCACCGGAGTAGATCCTGAAAATGCCAACTATGGCTACCCCATCCCGATAAATATAACTTTCGGTATTAATGTAGGCTTTTAACAATAAAATCAGTTACTTATGAAAAAGTTAATATATACAGCAATCTTAGGTCTTTCACTGATGTGCGGCAGTTGTACCGACTTTCTGGAAGATCAGCTCCCCCAGGGAACCATCAGCGACGAACAGCTGAAGAACCCGGCATACATCGACAATCTGGTGATCTCTGCTTATGCAGTATGGATTACCGCCGAAGATATCAACTCTTCCTTCTCCATGTGGAATTATGACGTACGTTCGGATGACGCTTATAAAGGCGGAAACGGTACGGAAGACGGTGATGTATTCCACTCACTGGATATCTCGCAAGGTATTATGACTACGGCATGGAACATCAGCGATATGTGGCAGCGTCTCTACAACTGTATCTCACGTGTCAATACAGCTTTGCAACTGTTGGAACAAGTGGATGAACACACCTATTCACTGAAGCAGCAACGCATTGCCGAAATGAGATTCCTCCGTGCACATGGTCATTTCTTGCTGAAACGCCTGTACAAGAAGATCCCGTTTGCCAACGATGCCAACTTGTCACCGGAAGAATACAACTATCTCTCCAACACTACTTACAACAATGACGAAGGCTGGCAACAAATTGCAGACGATTTCCTGTTTGCTTATGATAACCTTCCCGTGAAGCAGGCAGACAAAGGTCGTCCCGCCAAAGCCGCAGCAGCTGCCTATCTGGCAAAGACTTATCTGTACAAAGCTTATCATCAGGATAATGCAGACAGCCACGAAGTGACAAGCCTCAGCACAGAAGACTTGGTGAAAGTAGTGCAATACACGGACAATGCCATCATGTCGGCAGGCGGCTACGGGCTGGAATCGGATTTCCACAACAACTTCCGCCCGGAACCTCAATATGAAAATGGTATAGAATCCCTGTGGGCCATGCAATACTCCATGAACGACGGTACTAATAACGGTAATTGTAACTGGTCTTACGGTCTGATTGTTCCCAACATTCCGGGAGTTACCGATGGTGGTTGCGACTTCTACAAACCGAGCCAGAATCTGGTGAACGCATTCAGGACAGATGCCAACGGACACCCCCTGCTGGATTCCTTTAACAATACTGATTACAATTCACAATCCGATTATGCTGACCCACGCCTCTTCCTGACAGTAGGTATGCCGGGATTCCCTTATGAATTCAATAAGAACTATATGATGGATCAGTCGACTACCTGGAGTCGTAGCAACGGACTTTACGGATACTACATAACCCTGAAACACAATGTAGACCCGGATGGAGATTACCTGATAAAGGGTGCCTGGTGGGGTTCTCCAATGAACCGTATCGTACTGCGCTACTCGGATGTATTGTTGATGCGTGCCGAAGCACTGATCCAACTGAACGATGGACGTATCGCCGAAGCTATCAGCCTGATTAACGAAATACGCAACCGTGCCAAACAAAGTACAGCCATGATTGCCGACTACGAAATGGAATATGGCGTACGTTTCAACGTTCAGCCCTATACGGGGAGCTACTCACAAGCAGATGCCTTGAAATTGCTGAAGTTTGAACGCCGTGTAGAACTGGCTCTGGAATCAGAACGCTTCTTTGACCTGGTAAGATGGGGTGAAGCCGCCGAGGTACTGAATAAGTTTTATGCCGAGGAAGCTGCCGACTGCACCATCTACACGAATGCCTCGTTCACTAAAAATAAAAACGAATATCTTCCTATTCCGTTTGCACAGATGAGTGCCAGCAACGGGAATTATACGCAGAATTGTGGTAACTGGTAACCTTATAAAAAAAAGAGCATTATGAAATCAATACTGAATAAACTAAATCTGCTTGTACTGGGAATCGTCCTGCTGTTAGCATTCCCGGGATGCAGCGATGATAATACATCCGAACTGAAACTGGACGGAGACACATGGCTTACCGCCTTTGAACTGAATAACGCCTATATGGGAGTGATAGACCGGACCAATAAGACCGTGACCGTTGCAGTGCCCGAAATATACGATACTGATGCAATGAAAGTCACCGGTATCGAAGTATCCGAAGGTGCCGAGGCTTCTGTTAAAGCAGGCGATGTGCTGAACTTCTCATTCCCCCAAGTGATAAAAGTGACTAATGGAAACGTATTCCTGGATTATACAGTCAATATCAAGCATGATGAAGCGCGGATACTCTCCTTCAAACTGAATGACGCTTATGCCGGAGTTATCGACCAGTCTAAACGTACCATCACCGTACGTGTGCCAAGCTCAGTCAATATCAAAAATATGGTTCCGGTCATTACAACTTCGGCAGGAGCCATCGTAATGCCGGCATCCGGCCAGGCTATTGACTTCAGTAATCCTGTAGAATTCACTGTTTCATACAACACCGCATCCGCCGTTTATACGGTAACGGTTATCCCGACCGATGCACCGAGCGCCGTATATGTAGGTCTGGCAGCTACATTAAATGAACTAAATCCGGAAGAAAAAGAAGCGGCAACCTGGATGCTGAACAATGTTGCCAATTCTCAGTATATCTCATTCGAAGATGTGCAGGCAGGAAGAGTAGACCTGAGCGAGTGCGAAATCATGTGGTGGCATCTGCATATAGACGGCGGCATCGACAACATGGATAAGTTCGAAAAGGCAGCGCCTGCAGCAATCAGTGCATTGGTGAAGATGAAAGACCTTTATAACAATGGCATGAACCTGTTGCTTACCCGCTATGCCACTTACTATGCTGCCAAGTTGGGGGC
>USSR01000049.1 GCA_900557355.1 uncultured Bacteroides sp. | reverse complement strand
TTTCGAGCCAGTGGCTACAGGCTACGAAGGTGATGGGATGGCTCTGGTAGAGTTCTTTCTTTTTGAGGAAGACGCGGTATGAGAGGTCTCGCTTTCCGCTGCCGCCGTAGAGGAAGGGGCAATGGTGGCATTCCTGTTCGTAGCGGGTGCACTGGCGGGCGTGGTGGCAGATACCGGTACAAGGCCACATATCGTGCATGGTCCATACCACGGGTTTGCCAGAGGCAAGGATCTTCTTGATGTTTTTCAAAGAAAGCATACCTTGGTTTATCCAGTGGAGGTGGATGACGTCGGCTTGCTGGAACTCCGGCAGAGTGGTGATGTCCGTGCCGGTATTGGCGATATCGACGGCAAACAGGTCGTTTTTCTTGAAGTGGTTGGCTTTCCAGATGACGATGCGTTCCCATACGAATTGCCATACTAAGCTCCAGCTTTGCTTGAGGGCCACTACGCTGATTTGGTCGGTCTGCTTGTTGCGCACCAGCATTTTTGCCTTGATGCCGTTGTTCTTGAGGGATTCCATGAGTCGGCTTGCGGCGACGGCTGCACCGCCTATACGTTCGGATGTATTGATAATAAGTACTCTCATGTTGTGGAATGTTTTGGCAAAAGTACAGCTTTTACAGCTTTATATCCACAAATTCGCGTTTTTTTTAGCCAATAAAGGCGAAAGTATCTATCTTTGCGGAGGAACAAATTAGCTACAAGTTACAGGTTACGAGCTACGAGTGGCTACGCTGCCATACCGAATCGTATTCGTTGCTTGTCGCCTGTAGCTCGTAACTTTATAATAATATGGTAGAAAAAGGTTTGAAATGGTTGGAACAGCTCTGGCAGTGCTTTCTCAGTATAGTGAAGATTCTGTTGCAGTCCAAGTGGGGTACACGTTTACCGTCTTCTTTCAGCAATCCGGATGAGTTGCTGATATTGGCTAACGGTCCTTCGCTGAACCGTACCGTAGAAGAATCCGCGGACTTCATACAAGGAAAAACTTTACTGGCTGTGAACTTTTGTGTAAGCTCACCTATGTTCGAGCGTCTCCGCCCTGAGCTTTATCTGATTGCCGATCCGTTGTTCTGGATTGTTCCTGAGAAGCGCGTGCAGCTTTTCAAGACAATGGCCGAGAAAACTACCTGGGACATGAATTTTTTTGTTCCTGCCCGTGCTCTGAAAGATAAAGAATGGCAACCCTTATTGGCCGGTAATCCTCATATCAAACTCTATATTTATAACACAACGCCCATTGAAGGCTTCCAGAGTTTCTGTAACTGGATTTTCCGTAAAGGATGGGGTGTTCCCCGTCCGCACAATGTGCTGATACCTTCTATTGCCATGGGGTTGCGTCTGCCATTCCGGAAGATTTATCTGGCAGGTGCCGATCACTCTTGGTTGCCGGAAATCACAGTAACGGATGATAACGTAGTATTGATGCACCAGAAGCACTTCTACGACCAGAACAAATCGCAGGCCGACACCGTGAAGCAGGAGAATCTGAATAGCGCACGACTTTATACGATTCTTTATCACATGCATGTAGCCTTCAAGTCTTACTTTATTCTCGAAGCCTACGCCCGCAAATTGGGTAAGGAAGTAATCAACGTTACCCCCGGTTCTTATATCGATGCTTTTAAACGGATGAAAATATGAAAGATGGAATAATTATTCAGGCACGTACCGGTTCCACCCGGTTGCACAATAAGATACTGCTCCCTTTCTATGGCGAACAGCGGATTATCGACATTCTGATAGCCAATATCAAACAGGCTTGTCCGGATAAGTGTATCATACTTGCCACAACCAACCGTCCGCAGGATGATATACTTGCCGAAGTAGCTCATCAGGCAGGCATCCTCAGTTTCCGTGGTGATGAGGACAATGTGCTCGACCGCTTTATCCGTGCTGCCGAAGTCTTCGGTGTGGATCGCTTTATCCGTGTTTGTTCGGATAACCCTTTTCTGCGTCCCGAAACTTTCAATACTTTCTTTGCTGAACATGCCTTTTGTCCGGCAGATTATATTGCCTATGGCTTTGCTGACGGACGCCCTACTATTAAATCTCACTTGGGTTTATATTCCGAGCTGACAACGATCAATGCTCTGCGTCGTGCGGCAGTTTCCACACAAGAGAAACTCTACATCGAGCATGTCACCATTTATCTTTATACGCATCCCGAAAAGTTCAAGGTGCGTCTACTCCCTTTGCCTACCGAGTTGGAGGGTCGTTTCGATCTTCGTTTCACCCTCGATACGATGGAAGACTTTACTCTGCTACAAGAGCTTTATGCTACTTTCTATGAAAAGACTGATCGTAGTGTTCATGCCCTGCTGCAATTAGTAGCATCACACCCTGAATACCGTGCCAAGATGTTGGAGAATATAGCCCAAAACGAAAAATAACAGATCACTCTGTTACATCCCTCTTAATTTTGATAGAACAATGAATAGTACTTATATAATAGGAGAAATCGGACAGAATCATAACGGTTCCGTCGACATAGCCAAGTTGATCGTAGACTTGGTGTCCCGCCCTGTTCGTGAAGAAGTGTTCAATATAGAACTCCGCCCGATGGATGCGGTGAAACTGACCAAGCGTGATCTGAATGAGGAATTGACGGACTCGCAGATGAACCGTCCGTATGATTCTCCCCATTCTTTCGGACGTACCTATGGCGAGCATCGCGCTTTCCTGGAACTGACGGACGAAGAGCATCTGGAAGTCTATAAGCATGCTAAGGCTTTAGGCCTCGATTTTGTGGAAACGCTTTGTTCCAAAGGCTGTCTCTCCTTGTTGAAGCTCTTCACTCCCGACCGCCTGAAAGTGGCAAGCCGTGACCTTACCAACTTGCCGTTGCTGGAAGTAATGGCTGAAACGAAGATACCTATTATCCTGTCTACCGGCATGGCAGGCAAGAAGGAACTGGATGATGCTTTGGAAGTTATCACTCACTATCATGATAGCATTTCTATCTTGCATTGTGTATCCCAATACCCCACTCAGCCCGATAATCTGAATTTAAAGACGATTTCTTATCTGAAACAGCATTATGGTCAATATTGTATTGGTTTTTCTGACCATACCATTGGTATTGCTGCTCCTATCGTTGCTGTGGGTATGGGTGCGGAGATCATCGAAAAGCATGTCACTATCGACCGTCGCATGAAAGGAACTGATCAGCAAGGTTCGCTCGGACCTGATGGTGTGAATCGCATGATCCGTGATATCCGTATTGCCGAACGCTGGTTGGGAAAAGAAGAATTGTATATCGACTCCTCGGTGACTTCGGCAAAAGTGAAGCTGGAACGTTCTATTGCAACAAATAAAACCTTGCATCCCGGAGACATTATTACTGAAGATGATATCCATTTGTTAAGTCCCGGTGATGGCTTTAAGTGGGCAGACCGTGAGAAGGTAGTAGGGCATAAGGCATTGAAAGAAATTCCCCGTAATGAGATCATTTATCCGAGTTCTATCATTTAACTGTTATTGAATTATGTTGCCGAAATTAGTAATTACCGATATTGATGGTGTGTGGACCGACGGCGGAATGTATTATACTGCTGAAGGAGATGTTATGAAACGTTTTTCAGTAAAAGATGGTTGGGGGGTGATATTCCTACATAAATTGAACATACCTGTTGCCATTATGACCGGAGAAAATTCACAAATCGTTCAGAAGCGTGCGGATAAATTGAAGATTTCCCGTTGCTATCTACATGTCGGTGATAAACTGGCGAAGGCAAAAGAAGTTTGTGCGGAAATGGGAATAACCCTTGCGGATGTTGCCTTTATCGGTGATGATCTGAATGATATCCATTTGTTACGTGCGGTTGGTTTCAGTGCTTCTCCTTGTAATACACCTGATTATGTAAAGCGAGAAGTGAACTATGTGACGCAAGCTCATGGTGGTTTCGGCGCATTCCGTGAATTTGTAGAGAAGATTCTTGCGGATAACGGCATGTTGGAAGAACTAGTGAAAAGTTTTTCTTAGTCTTCTTATGATAAATACTTATCTGCTAAACGATTGAATGCCTTTTCTGTTAGCTTGCCAACCTGTGCTTGTCGAAGGATGTTCAAGTATGCGGATGCCATCGCATGGTTGCTGAACTTTTGGGCAAACGTACGAATGAAGTCTTTGTCCCATTGCTGCATCAGAGTTTTGTGAATAGCATTCGCAAGTGCTTTGTCGCTATATTCATAGACTGGAGTCATGCACTTTTCATGATATAAATCGTCAAAAGCATCTATACGGTCGAAGCAGACGGCAGGTACTCCATAGTGATAACCCTCAATAATAGAAAGGCCGAATCCTTCAAGCTTACTTGCCAACACTACTACTTTTGTATTTCTTATCCAGCGGAATACTTCATTGTGGGGTAGACTTCCTGTAAAAATACATGCTTGGCTGATTCCTAATTTTTCTGCTTCCTTATGTAGTTGCCCATTAAGGGCATCTTTACCTATCAAGCACAGCTGGCTTTTCTCCTTGATATTGGTAGGCAAAAGAGAAAACGCCCGTAGTATTTGCAGCTGGTTCTTATTTTCATTGAGGTTACCGATTGAAAGAATGCGGTAGGTTTCTGTCCAGGGATCATCGATTGCTGTATTTTCTGTTTCTTCATCATCGTCATTCAGTGCATTTGGAACAACGTATATGTTTTTGCATTCTTTCCATCCACAGAGATTGAGTAATTTGTTGTGCATGCCACTGCTTACTACAGTAAGCGGCATTCCTGATTGAAGCAAGTTGGGCAATAACTGTATTTCACCTTGTGTTGTGAAGTCGTCTTTATTAGCTTGGCTGAATAGTCCGTGTAAAGCAAGAACAAACGGTTTGCCTGTATGCAGGGCGGCAGATATGAAAGGGAGTACTTCCGGTCCTAAAGAGTGGATGAAGATAACGTCCGGATTCGTTTCCCGTATCAGGTGTATATTAAAACCGATACTGAGGGTATATTTAAATAATTTGATACGCCATGCCATAGACATCTTATGCGAGGACAAGGCATGACGGATAGCCCGTGGTATATCTTTCCACCGAAGATTAGTTAGTAGGTATTTCAGTTTTCTTTCCAGCAAAGTGAACTGCTTCTCTCCTGTTTTGGAGTAGACTACGGTTGTGCCATTAGTCAGTGAAGACGAAGAAACATACACTTCGGCACCTTCGGCAGCAAGTGCTGTAGCGATTTGTGCCACCATGAGTGAAAATCCCGTATTGTAAGCTCTGGGGATATCTTTCACCGTAATATCTTGAGTAAGAAACAGAATTCTCATAGTAACTGCTTGTTTCGTTTGAACAGGAATTGGATACTCTCTTCGAATATTTTTGATTTCAATCTCCATAAAGCCAGGATGTAGAGTGAAGCTGCTACAGATATTTTAATGAAAAGCGTTGCATAAACATTAGTGAAAAACGAGGCGGCATACCAGGCGATACCTAATGAAAATGCTGTCAAAAGCATATAAGGGATAATGTCTTTCAGGATTGAAAACAAGGGTAATCCGATATGTTTATGGCCGAATTGGTGCCAGATACCCAGCCACAATACATTGACGGTTGTGTATATCACTAACATCGTATTGATGCCGAAGGGGTAACTAAAGTATACGAACAGGAGTTGGGCAATTCCCAAGCCAATTGTGTTCCACATGTAAATATGGGGGCGGCCTATGCTGTTCATCAGGTTGGTGTACAAAGTACTTATAGGCATAAATGCGCCCCATACGCAAAGAATCTGCATGATAGGTACACATGGCAGCCACTTTTCGGTGATGGTGATGACGATCAGTTCTTCAGAGACAATTCCCAACCCTAACATGGCAGGGAAAGATATAAATGCTGTGAAACGAAGCATTTTACGGAATATATTCTGGAGACGTTCCATATCAGTGTAGGCTTCACGGAATACGGGTTGCCCCACACTGTTAATCATCCCGTAGATCGTGGAGTACCCCATAGTAGTCCATTTACTTCCCTGAGAATAGTATCCCGCCTGTGCTATTGTATAGAATTTGCCTATCAAAAATGATAAGATATTGTTGTTGATATGCGTAAACAAGGTAGTGAAGAATATCTTCAGACTGAATGGAAGCATTTCACGGAGGGGCTCCATACGGAAATTCCGGTTAGGTCTCCACGGGCAACGTAGCCATAGCAATAAAGTGTTGCAGCCGGAATAAAGGAGAGTTTGCAGTGCAATGCCCCAATATCCGAGGCCGAAGTAGGCAAAGGCAATACCTGTGATACCGGATATGATAATGGCGATGATTTGTATCTGGCTCCGTTCCTTTACCATTAAGTTGCGGAAAAAGTAGGAGGAAGGGGCTGTAGAACAACTGCCGAACAGAAATCCGAGAAAGAGCACTCTTGCCAGAGGACATAGTGCTGGAACTTCGAAGAAATTGGCTATAAGCGGTGCGCAGATAAATAACAGCAAGTAGAGTCCGGTACCCATGCAGAAGCTGAACCAGAATACCGCATTATAATCTTCGTTTTTAATTGTTTTCTTGTTAACGATGGCCGTTACAAAACCGCTTTCGGCAAAGATACTGGCTGTGGCAGAGAAGATGGTCAATACAGCCACCATGCCATAGTCTGTTGTAGATAACAACCGAGCAAGGAATATACCGAAGACGAGGTTTAGCAATTGCATGACCCCGTTGCCTATTCCGCCCCAGAATAATCCTTTTGCTGTTTTCTCTTTGAGTGACGCTTCTGCCATCGTTTGTTCAATTTATGATTAAGATATCATTATAATTGCGTTTAAATCTCGGATGAATTGCTTGTAAATATTAAAATGTATATTGCTTATTATTAGTTTATTACGTTCTCGGTCTCGTTTAAATTGCGTTTAAATTGCGTTTAAATTATCCGCATTAAGAAACCAATCCGAGTGTATGCCTTTGGATACATTTCTAATCTTATCCTGCTTCCTCAGTTTGGTAAGTAGGTTTCTGACTTTTGAGTGTTTTTGGCTTTCGCTCAGCACATCTGGCAACTTATTCCAAAGTAATTCTGTTATTTCCTTTTTTGTAAGCGTACCATGCTCGGTGGGTGCTTTGAGAATTAAATCACAATAATAACTGTCTTCAAATCCTTTGTTGTTGGAATAGGCTGTTTTCTGATTTAATTGCTGAGCAACCGGTTTTGCTATAAATAGATTCGGCTTTCTTCCTTCAATAAGCTTTTTCTTCCTAAGATGCGATACCTCTTCATCTGATATCGAACGGTTCAGTTGTATACGATTGAGTGCTTCAATTTCCACCAAAGATAAATCTTGCTTCTTTGCTAATATATTGGCATATTCCATATTCAGAATCTTTCCGATAATGGTTACTTGTACTCTATCTCGCTCAATGGTATAGTCGGGTAAAGGGAAAAGCCGTTGCCTCTGAAAGTTGAACATCTTCCTGATGCCGCTTCCTATCGTGTCTACCATCTGTAGTCCTACCATTGCACGGGCCAAGAAAGGATTTCTGTAAACTTCTTCCGGTGCATTGTCTTTCAATACGTTGCTGATTGCACGGGGAATGAAACTCCCTTTATTGGTAAATACAAGCCTGTCTTCGTATTCTACTACATTGATTTCTCCTCCTAATGTATAGTTTTGATGTGCGACAGCGTTATTAATAGCTTCTCGAATGACGTACGGTTCATAGGTGTCCACTTCTTCGGGGAATAGTGTACGGAACTCCGGGTTGATATACCGATATTTCAAATTACGTATCTTTTGGTAGATTTCTTCGATGGAGATGATAAACGGACAACTTTTAATCTCGTAATCTCGTTCCGTTCCTTGTGAGTCTTTGAGTATCCAGCGTATTTTGGCTACTGCCGGTGAAATAAGTACTTCACTTTCTTCTTTTCCCAATAAAACAATGGCAGCATTGGTTATTTTGCCTTTTACTGTCAGCTTTGCCTTGTCGAGAAAGGTTATGTCATCCCATTCTGCAATATCAGCAGCATTCTTTTTGTTTTTAGTAATGTACAGTGAGCGTGCAATGGAAATGGCTTTGGGGTCTAAATCGTCAAGAGTCGCTTCTTTTATAATCTGGGCACTCCAATCGGACTGCTGACTTTGATTGCGGATAGATTCTAACTCGTGAAGGCTCAAGGCAACTAATGATTCGCCATCGCGTCCATAATAGTGTCCTTTGTAAGAAGTCGGTATTCCTTTAGGGGCTGCCGGAATTTGAAACATGATAACTCTTTTCCCTTGATACATGATTTCATGTATTTCCGTAAAAGTGATGCCACAGTTGGTCCCTTCGGCTATTTCTCTTTTCAAGGCATCGAGTGAGGGGCGTGTCGGTTTATATGAGCTGCCTAAAACAGCGTGAGTCTTATCATGAATGCCGAATAACAACCACGCAAATTCTTCCTGTCCAAGATTGGCTTCGTTGCTGAGCGCAGAGAAGTGTTCTCCTAACTTTTGTGTGTCGAATCCATTCTGAGCCTTTTTGAATTCTACGACTTCATTTTCTCCCGGTAAGTGGATGAAATTTTCCAGAAGTTTGATGAGTTCTTGAGTTGTCATTCGGCATTAAGATTATTGTTTACTTCACTTCGCTACCGGGTTTCACTTCTTTCATGGTAGTAACCACGGAGAGTGAACCGTCAAAGTTCTCGGCAGAAAGAATCATACCCTCGCTGACAATCCCTTTCAGCTTACGCGGAGCAAGGTTGGCCACGAAGCATACTTGCTTGCCTACTAATTCTTCCGGATTGTAATGCTGTGCAATACCGCTGACAATGGTACGGTTCTCCAATCCATCGGCAATCTTGAATTGCAGCAATTTATCGGCTTTAGGAACTTTCTGACATTCCAATACGGTACCTACGCGAATATCCAGTTTCATGAAGTCATCGAACTCAATGTTCGGGCGGATGGGGTTGGCTTTGTAATTAGCTTCCTCATTGGCCTTCTTTGTATCGAGCAATTTCTGTACCTGTGCTTCGATAACGCTGTCCTCTATCTTTTCGAACAGTAGTTCAGGTGTCGCTAATTGGTGACCGGCTGGCAATAGATTAGTGCTGCCCAGAGTAGCCCAGTCAAAACTGTCCATGTTTAGCATGTTACGCAATTTCTCGCTGCTGAACGGCAGGAACGGTTCGAATGCAATGGCCAGATTGGCAACCAGTTGCAGGGAGATATTCAAGATAGTGGCTACGCGGTCCATATCCGTCTTGGCAATCTTCCAGGGTTCGGTATCTGCCAGGTATTTGTTTCCGATGCGGGCCAGGTTCATGGCTTCCTTCTGTGCATCGCGGAACTTGAATACATCCAGTAACTTTTCTACTTCTGCTTTTACGTCAGAGAATTCTTTCAATGTTTCGCGGTCGTAATCCGTAAGTTCACCGGCAGCAGGCACTACACCATCGAAATACTTCTTGGTGAGTTGCAGGGCACGATTCACGAAGTTACCATAAACTGCCACTAACTCATTGTTATTGCGTGCCTGGAAGTCTTTCCAGGTGAAGTCATTGTCTTTTGTCTCAGGTGCATTGGCAGTCAGTACATAGCGAAGCACATCTTGCTTACCCGGGAAGTCTGCCAGATATTCGTGCAACCATACAGCCCAGTTGCGTGAAGTAGAAATCTTATCACCTTCCAGATTCAGGAATTCATTACTCGGTACATTGTCCGGTAAGATGAAACTGCCTTCTGCTTTAAGCATGGCAGGGAATACGATGCAGTGGAATACGATATTATCTTTACCGATCAGACGTGTTTCGGGGTCTTTCCACCAGGTTTCCCAAGTGTCGGGCAACAATTCTTTCGTATTGCTGATGTAACCGATAGGGGCATCGAACCATACGTATAACACTTTACCTTCTGCGCCTTCTACGGGTACCGGAATACCCCAGTCGAGGTCACGGCTTACTGCACGCGGTTGCAAACCCATGTCAAGCCAGCTTTTGCATTGACCGTATACATTGGGGCGCCACTCTTTATGGTCTTCCAAAATCCATTGGCGTAACCAGCTTTCGTGTTGGTCGAGCGGCAGGTACCAATGCTTTGTTTCACGCATTACAGGCTTACTTCCGCTGATGGCACTTTTCGGATTAATCAGGTCTGTGGGGCTGAGGCTTGTACCGCACTTCTCGCATTGGTCGCCATAGGCACCTTCTGCATGGCAGTGGGGGCATTCGCCCGTAATATAGCGGTCGGCAAGGAAAGTTTTGGCTTCCTCGTCGTAATACTGCATACTGGTTTTCTCGATGAATTCACCTTTGTCATACAGCTTGCGGAAGAATTCCGAAGCAGTGTCGTGGTGAGTTTTTGAAGTCGTACGACTGTATACATCGAATGAAATGCCAAACTCTTTGAATGATTCTTTGATAAGTGTATGGTAACGGTCTACTATATCCTGCGGCGTCACGCCTTCTTTCTTGGCGCGTATGGTGATGGGTACTCCATGCTCGTCCGAACCTCCGATAAAGATTACATCTTCTTTTTTCAGTCTCAGATAGCGAACGTAGATATCAGCGGGTACATAAACTCCTGCCAGGTGTCCGATATGAACCGGTCCGTTAGCGTAGGGCAATGCCGACGTAACGGTAGTGCGTTTGAATTTCTTTTCCATTGTGATATATGTATCTCTTTTGTTATGAGCGCATTTTGGTGTGCAAAGATAGCAGTTTTCCACTCAAAGAAAAAGAGAAGACAATGAAATATCCAACTACATGTGGCAGAAATTTATAAATATTGGTGGCTTAACTGGAATAATATCAATATCGGATTACTGTCTTCGCTCCATCATTTCTTGTCTCAAAGATAGGCTTTTTTATCAATGATTGCAATATTACAGAATTGGTTTTTCAATCCTGGATTTCTTCTTGTTAATTTAATATTGCATCTTGTCCAAAGAAGAAGCGTGAGAAACGTAGTTTATCCAAGCTCCATGCTATTATTATACATCCACTTACGGTGATTGCAACGGATATGATCATAAAAAGTATTCCGGTGGGTTCAAAGAATAAAAATGATAGGAACATCTTGCATAATATTGTGAAAAGAGGGGAGAAGAGAAATATGACAAGAGTATTTCTACCTATAAAATAAGAGCATTGCCTGATCCCCTTGGATAGATAACTGTGTGCATATAGTGATATAATGATAGCCAGATAAGTAATAGTGATACCTGCCAGCGTCCCTCTGTTCAGATTGTCTGGAAAACAGCAGAGTAGTATCATGGGGACAAGGGCAAGAAGCGATGGCTGAAAGATACGGATAAATGGTAATTTGCTTTGTTTAATGATTACCCCTGCAAGGAAGTAAATGGCATTGGCAAGCACTATAATTCCACCCCAGTATGATACTGCGAATAGACCAAGACCCAATAATATTGCCTGTGATATTGTTTTCATGCGGGTATAGCGGAAAGTCAGGTAATATAGTAGACTACAGATAATAAGCGTGTGGAGATACCAGTAGGGACCCAATGGCTTTATAAATATCTTATGCAATAAAATGCTTGAACTGATTTCCGGTACATTTTCTCTCACGGGTAAGATATGCGACATGAGTACGTAACCTGTTTCCAGACACAGATAGGGAATGAAAATCCATAATAGTTTTCTCATAAAGCTTCTGATATCTTTCTGTACATTAGTCAAATAACCGGATATGATTAGGAAAGCGGGCATGTGGAATGTGTATACGATCTGTTTGATATAAGGATATTTATCTCCTATATATACCAGGTGGAAAGCAACCATTAGAAGGATAAGAATGCTTTTCAGATAGTCTAATTCTTTAATGCGATGCTCCATAGATTGAGTTTTGTATGTTATTGCAAGAATAGCATCCTGATCTCATAAAGGTAATGATTCGTGATAGTTTAATAAGTCTCATATTTGTGTGTAATTTCGTTGCTAATGCTTTCGTCTATACAAAAATAGATAGCTTTTTATAAAAAACAGGATAATAATACTTCTTTATGATAATGTAACTATATTTTAAAATATATATAGGTGCTATTAGAGCTATCTTCCAATCATATTTGAACCGTACCTGAGCTATATCAGAACCATATTTGCTCCGTACTTTCTCCAGCTGGAAGTACCTCTGGGTGGAGAAAGTGTGGGGTTGGTACGGAGCAAGTATGTTTCAAGTATGCCCCGTGTAGCTTTTTGAGTTTGTTTTTGAAAAGAAAGAGGTTAAAAAATGTTCCTCATTTGCTTTGCTCGATATTTATTCCGTGTTTTGTATAACGTAAAACATGTAACGTAAAGTGCGTAATACTATTTATAAAAATAGAGAAGATGAAACATGCTATTAAAGTCATAGCTTTCGATGCAGATGATACCCTTTGGAGTAACGAGCCATTTTTTCAAGAAGTGGAACGAAAATATACAGACTTACTGAGTGAATACGGAAGTACTGAAGAAATTTCGGCAGAGTTGTTTAAAACAGAAATGGGAAATTTGGAATGTTTGGGCTATGGTGCCAAAGCATTCACCATCTCAATGGTTGAAACGGCTTTGCGGGTGAGCGGACAGAAGATTTCAGCAGAGAAGATACAGCAAATAATTCTTTTAGGTAAATCTCTGCTCCAGATGCCGATTGAATTGCTACCCGGTGTGGAAGAAACTCTGAAAGCCTTGAAAGAACAAGGGGACTATCGCCTGGTAGTGGCTACGAAAGGTGATTTGTTGGATCAGGAGCGTAAATTGCAACGTTCCGGACTGATGCCTTATTTTGATCATATTGAAATAATGTCTGATAAGATGGAGAAAGAATATACTCGTCTGCTGCAAGTCCTTCAGGTCGCTCCGGAAGAATTCCTGATGATCGGTAATTCTTTGAAATCCGATATTAAGCCGGTACTGGCTATCGGGGGATACGGAGTACACATTCCTTTTGAGGTGATGTGGCAGCATGAGGTGGTGGATACATTCAACCATCCCAGACTGAAACAGATGAAAAATCCGATGGAATTGTTGGGCTGGCTTTAATAATACAGGTTAAATGTTTGCGCCTATTTGCTTTATCCAATATTTATTCCGTATTTTGTGTTACGTAAAAAGTGTAACGTAAAATATGTAATGCTGCTTATGAAAGCTCAGAAGATACAACCCCGGAATCCTTTTTTAGTGTATGGTTATGCGAGTCCTCGTTATTTCTGTGATCGTGAAGCTGAGACACAACAGATATTGTCGGCTTTGGAGAATGAACGAAACCTGACATTGATAGCACCTCGCCGTATGGGTAAGACGGGATTGATAAAAAATGTCTTCTATACCCTGCAAGAGCAGAAGCCGGAAGTTGCCTGTTTCTATATGGATATTTTTGCTACGCGCGATTTATCCTCTTTGGTTCGTTTGTTGGCAAAGACTGTATTAGGGCGACTTGATACGCTTAGTGAGAGTGCTTTGCATAAACTTACCTCCTTTTTTCGTTCCTGTCGTCCGGTGATCAGTGCGGATGAGTTGACGGGAGTTCCTACAGTTACGTTAGACTTTGTTGCCGATAAGTCTGAACAGACATTGAAGGAAATCTTCGATTATATGGCTGCTTCCGGTAAGAATTGTTATTTGGCTATTGATGAGTTTCAGCAAATCACTTCTTATCCTGAGGAAGGCACGGAAGCGTTGCTTCGTTCTTATATCCAGTTTATCCCGAATGTCCGTTTCATCTTTGCAGGTAGCAGTCAGCATTTGATGCAGGAGATGTTTGTTTCCGCCAAGCGTCCTTTCTATCAGAGTACTCAATTGATGGTGCTTCGTGAGATTGATGAAGAGTCCTATTATCGGTTTGCAAGGAACTTTTTTGAGTTGCGGGGGCAAAAGTTGGATAAATCTGTATTTCATTGGATATATAGCCGCTTTGAGGGACATACTTGGTATATGCAGGCAATGCTGAATCGGTTGTATGAGCGAAATGAATCGGTTGTAGATGCCACTCAGGCAGAACAAGTATTGATGGGACTCCTTGAAGAAAATACGCCTGTTTATCAGAATCTGATCATTATGTTGACGGACAATCAGCTGGCGCTGATGAAAGCTATCGCGCATGAAGGGAAAGTAACGGCACCCAATAGTGGAGAGTTTATTTTGGGGCATGGGCTGAAGACTCCGAGCAGTGTCAATGCAGCTTTGAAATCGTTGGTGGAGAAAGAGCTTGTTTATAAATCTGCTGACGGATATATGGTTTACGACCGTTTTATGGGGATGTGGCTGTTGCGGAACTGACGAGCCGGTCTAATATTTACGGTCTACGTGATACTCTACTCGGTAGATATGATCGAAATGTTCCGTCCATTCGTTCGGGGCAATGCCGATTTGCAGACCGTAAAAGCGAGTACCCTTTTCACGGTGTACACTCATTTGTTCTAATAATTCCGGTTTACATTCAGGGATGCGATAATCGCTGATAAGTAAGACATCTGCATTCATGTAGCGGTTTTCATCAAGCATTCTGAAAGTGTCTTTCAGCATTTGGGTGGCATCTGTGTCTCCACTAAAAGGATGGCTGAAGAATTCCATTAGTTTCAATCGGTCGCGTCGTATATCAATGGTTTTGGTGGATACGGAGAATGAAATCAGAAAACACTCCCTGTTTTGAAGTTCTGCAATCTCTATGAGCTTTATCAGTAGGGAATTAGCCATCTTCTCCGGTTTTCCGGTCATGCTGCCCGAGGTATCGAGGCATACAATCATAGGGCCTTTCAGGACTGCCGGTTTTACTTCCAGACGTCTGGAGGGTTGCATGATTTCCGATTTGTAACGGAAGGTTTGCAGCTTCTGTGTGAAGTATTTCAGCATAAAGACATCTTGCAGCTCATTGTCTGCATAGTATAGCAGTTCCGAGGGGAGCAGGGCATTCAGGTCATTGCCGATGGTGACACCCAAAATGTCACTCTTTTGAGAGTGAGCCAGTTTATAGGCACTGCCTTCCGTCACATATACTTGTTTGCTACCCTCATCGTCGGCTATTCGCCCCATACGGTTGGCTACTTTCAGCAGTTCGGGATATTCCTTTTGCAGTTTTACAATCTTCCGGATATTCTCGAAATCTATGGTATTCCATAGCCCGTTCATCATGCTCCATGCCTGATAGAACTCTTCTTTATCCACTTGGTGCTCTTCCAGATATTCCGGTATCTTATTCAGGCTGGTTTTTAGTTTCTTTTCCAGAAAGTCCTTCTTGATATCCAGGTTTTTCTCTTTCTGCTCCTGTTGCTTCTGATGAAAAGAATCTTCCCAGTCTTTCAGCATTTTCTCCCAGACAGTAGAGTCATGCTGCTTATCTTTATCTCCGAACATGTGTTCGTAGAACGGTTCATCGAAAGCATTTTCTTTATAATCGTCTTTGATTTTTCTTAATAATGCTTGCCAACCGTCCCGCTTCTCCTTAATCCAGTTCAAGGCACTTTCCATCTCTCCAAGTTCAGATTGAGCTCTTTGCATCTGAAACTTTTCCTGTTCAAGAAACTGCCAGACAAACTGTGTGGTGATGTCATAGAATATGCGTGCACGAACCTCATCGCCTAACACCAGAACTCTGATGGAAGGATTGTTCATGATGGCCAGTAGATAGAGCAACAGGGGATCTTCCGTTTCGCCGTATAGAGTCTTGGCGCATTCTCCTGTCTGCACAAATTTCTCGACTATCTTTGTATAGAAGTGGATGTCATACTTCTTTTTGGTTAGCCCCGCCATATTGCTGCAAATTGAATTGTAACTTTTCCTCTTCGATCTCTACATTCCGCAGTCTTTTTAATACTTCATCCGAGTAGCGGATGATTAACTCTTTATCAGCCGGTGCGACGAACAGGTTGTCCGTACATAAGGAACTGGTGAGGATTGATAGTTGCTGGAAGAGTTGATTCAACTCGTTCCGGTAATTGCGGGGAGTAATCTGAGGCAATTTGTCGAACAGGCTTTGAGAGGATTTGCCGGATGCAGGGAGTGTTTTTTCTCCTTTTTTCCTTTGGCTCATCGGATATCGTACGCCGTCTATCAACAGGTATTCCGTTCCTTCCCTGTACAGGTTTACCCGTTGCTGGGAGGCAGATGATGAGGGGGTTCCGCCCGGGTAACAACGAATGATGGAACGTCCCGGATTCAATGGGTCGGGATAGATAACAGCTTGTTTCGGCGCATTTTCTTTCTTCTGTTCTTTCAGAGCCAGATAGTCTACGGCAAAGATATATGTATGACCTGTTCCGTGTTCCCCTACATGGTAATAGAAATAGTCTGTAATTTCCAGCTCATTCCTGGGGGAACAGTTGTTCTTGAAGTCTTCCAAAGCCTGGCGTACACGACTGATCCGGATGTCGCTTTTAATCGCTTCAGTGATTTCTTCCATTTTTTCCAGGCAGGAGGTGAATAGCTCCCGGATGACCAATTGATGAATCGGCTCACATTCATCTACCTCATTCCACAAACAATGGTATAGGGGCAGCAAGTCTGATGAGTTGACCTCTGTACGTCCGTTAATGAAAGCTGAGGCTTTCAGCAATTGTACAATGTTTTTCCAGCGGCGGTCGCTTATATATACGTTTCGGGCAGTGCCTTCATCATCCAGTAGAAGCCGTTTCAGTTGGCGGCGAACGTTCGTAATGTAGTGCAGAATCTCGGCAGATAGTGAAATCCGGTTGATCTGTCCGCGCCAGTCTGCATATTCTTCTTCACTGATTTGCAGTTCTGAAGGCACGTTTATTTCTTTATCGTTGTCATCGAGCAGCATGTTGTAAAAAGTCTGTTCGTCCTTTACACAGGTGCAGATGATACGCAGCAGGAACCGATCCCACAGAGCCTCGAGTCCTTCGCCGTGTGCTGGTAACTCGTTACTGGCGGCAATCAGAAGTTTTAGTGGTAACTTAATTTTGCTATCGCCATTCCGATAGATTTTCTCGTTGATGGCGGTGAGCAATGAATTTTGTATGGCAGGTCCCGCTTTCCATATCTCATCCAGAAACACTACGCTTGCCGTAGGCAGATACCCATCAATGGCACGTTCGTATTTATCAAACTCTTTCAGTCGGTTGATGCTGATAGGACCGAATATCTCGTCGGGAGTAGAAAAGCGTGACATCAGATATTCAAAAGCTTTTGCTCCCTTAAAGGCAGATTTTAGTCTACGCGCCACCATGGACTTAGCTACCCCCGGAGGACCCAGCAAGAGAACACTTTCGCCTGCCAATGCTGCCAATAGTGACAAGCTGAGTTCAGTATCCTTCTCGTAAACCCCTTGGTTGATGGCGGTTAATAGTTGTTGTATTCTGTTTCTGATGTCCATAATTCTTCTTGTTTACACTTCATTTTAGGTATGAAGCTTCAAAGATATGAAATCTTTATACGGAATACTGACAAATATTTTGAATTATTGCAGATAAAAAGTTATCTTTGGTGCAGTATTTCCAAAAGAACAGCATTTTACAAAAAGGATATCTAATTTAAGAATGAACAAGAGAAATGCTATGAAAATGAAGGAAGAGAGGAAACGATGGTTACATTTCTACAACCGGATATTGTCCGGTATATTGGTCTTACTGGGTTTTAATGCATGTGACGGGACGGGGGCTGATGAATATGGAACACCTTATTGTCGTTTTGAGATTAAAGGTAAGGTACTCGATGAACTACGCGAACCTGTAAAGGATGCAAGGGTTATCGTAAAGGAACTTACGTCGGATGGAGAACCGATGGGAGCTTATTACACTGATACTCTGTATACTCAAGAGAATGGAGAGTTCCGATTCTTAAATGAGCAGGCAGGTGGCTATGGTAAATACCGCTTAGTGTGTGAAGATTCACCGGGTATTTATAAAGCAGACTCAACTGACATAAAAATGGAGCCGACAGGTGGTAAAGGCTGGTATCAAGGCAGTGACACTAAAGAAGTAGATTTTGTACTGAAGAAAAAGAATGAATAATCTTTCATTACGTAAACAGCTTGCTCTGGAAATAAACCGGAAGATCTGGAATAACCTGAAAGAACTGCACCCTCTGAAGCAGCTCTTCTGGGAGTGTACTTTGCGCTGTAATCTCCACTGCAAGCATTGCGGAAGTGACTGTAAACGAATGGCGGCAGTGGAAGATATGCCTGCTGAAGATTTTTTGCGTACTATCGATTCCATTACTCCTTATGTAAATCCCAATAAAGTAAGTATCATCATCACTGGTGGAGAACCCCTGATGCGGGAAGACCTGGAAAAAGTCGGGCTGGCCCTCTACCGTCGTGGTTATCCGTG